>CAVJQN010000152.1:0-11459 GCA_963651635.1 Agathobacter sp. | reverse complement strand
TCGCAGGGCTGACAGAGGGTGCAGTCAACGACGCGATCGCCAAGTACGGTGCTGACAAGGAGATAGCATTTCCCGATACTGCCTACTACTTCCCGACGATCTACGCAGCCACGGGCGTCAAGGTCAAGACGCTGGGAGATCTGCCCGCATGCGTGGACGTGCTCAAGAGCCTAATCACCAATCAGGAGGATCTGGGACAGGCACTCAATGCAGGACTTGCCACGGCTGTCGGTGCAGAGATCATCGAGGGACTGAAATATGTCGAGGGCGGCGATCCCTATGCCTCCGACTCAGGCATCGGCTTCGTACCCGATCCGATCATCCGCTCGCTCGGCGTTCCGCTGGTCACCGGAGATATCCCCGGTGTCGCAGTAGTGCTCGGCAAGGCTGAGCAGGCCGCAGACGCAGTCAAGATAGTCAAGGACTATCAGGCCAAGGGACTCATGACATTCCTCGTTGGCGATATCATAGAGCAGTGCGCCGAGGGCGGAGTAAAGATGGGCGTGGAGCTGCGCGTCGTGCCGCTGGGGCATGATGTGACCTCCGTCATCCACGTAGTGACCGTCGCTATCCGTGCGGCGCTTATCTTCGGCAATGTACAGCCCGGCGATCTGACAGGTCTGCTCGCGTATACCAAGGATCGCGTGCCTGCATTTGTCAATACTTTCGGAGCCATCGACAATGTCGTCGTATCCGCAGGCGCAGGCGCTATCGCGCTCGGCTTCCCCGTCATCGTCGATATAGATCTGGGCGAGAATCAGGTACCCGGCGCGCTGGAGTCCGTATGCGACCATGCCGAGACCGTCAAGAAGTCTCTGGAACTGCGCAATATCAAGATCAAGTCCAAGGAGCTGCCCATCCCGGTAGCGTTTGCGGCGGCATTTGAGGGCGAGGTCATCCGCAGAGGCGATATGCATACCGAGATCTGGTCAGGCAAAAATCCGACGGCCGAGCTCGTGCTCATGCGTGACCTCTCCGAGGTCGAGGATCACAAGATCACCATCATCGGCAATGACATCGACTGCGGCGAGACCGAATTTGCACTCGGTACGTTCATCGAGGTCGCAGGCAAGAAGATGCAGGCTGATTTCGAGTCCGTCATCGAGCGCAAGATTCACGCTTGGTTCAACTATATGGAAGGTGTGATGCATACCGGACAGCGCAACCAGATCCGTATACGTATATCCAATGCGGCATATGACAGCGGCCTGCGCCTGAAGCATTTCGGCGAGGTGCTCTATCACATGATCATGGATGAGTTCGACGCGGTAGTTGACAGATGTCAGATCACTCTGATCACGGATCCGGCACAGGTGCAGAAGTTCCTCGATGAGGTGGCGACACCCCGGTACAATGCCCGTGACGACCGTCTGGCTTCCATGACGGACGAGGCGGTAGACCGCTTCTACACATGTATCATGTGCCAGAGCTTCGCTCCCGCGCACTGCTGCGTAGTCACTCCCGAGAGGCTCGGTCTGTGCGGCGCGGTATCATGGCTCGACGCGAAGGCTACCAACGAGCTCAATCCTACCGGCCCCTGCCAGCCCATCATGAAGGAGGGCTGCATCGATGAGAGAACGGGGCGCTACGAGACGGTCAACAAGATCGTCGAGGAGTCCACGCACGGCGCGGTAAGCTCCGTGACGCTCTACTCCATCCTTGAGGATCCCATGACCTCATGCGGATGCTTCGAGTGCATATGCGGTATAGAGCCGTCATCCAACGGCTTCATCATCGTCAACCGCGAGTACAGCGGCATGACTCCTGCCGGCATGACCTTCGGTGAGCTCGCCTCCTGCACCGGCGGCGGCGTACAGACTCCCGGATATATGGGACACGGACGTCACTTCATCTCGTCCAAGAAGTTCATCTATGCCGAGGGCGGTATAGAGCGTATCGTATGGATGCCCAAGGAGCTCAAGGACGATGTGGGACCGAAGCTCAATGCCACAGCCAAGGAGCTCTACGGAATCGACAACTTCACGGATATGATCGCCGACGAGACCATCTGCACGGAGGTCGAGGATCTGATGAACTTCCTCTCCGAGAAGAACCATCCCGTGCTCGCAATGGAGCCTCTCATGTAGCGATGAAAAGCCCGTCCGGCGGTTGCACATCTGTCGAGCTTGCTCGAACAGATGCGCAGACATCGGACGGGCGAGACGGTATGAGCAAGTAGGGCGATAGCCCGGATTGCGAATAGCGGCGACAGCTGCGAGAGCACGCAGTGCGAAGCAGCTGTCTTTCATTTCTGATATAAAGGAAGAACAAATGAGGCGTTTCAAATATATCATTTTCGACTTCGACGGCACTTTGTTTGATACCGGACCCGGCGTCATGCGCAGCGTCCGGTATGCGCTCTCGCAGCTCGGGATCACTGAAGATGACCCGGCTGCTCTGCGGCGCTTCGTCGGACCGCCGCTCTATCAGTCCTTCAAGAGCTTCTATAATCTCTCGGACGAGGACGCGGCGCGTGCCGTCGAGCAGTACCGTGTACTTTACAATCAGATATTCATAGATGAGAGCTATCTCTATCCCGGCATGGACGACGTGCTCAGACAGCTCAAGAACTCCGGCATGCATCTGGCAGTAGCCACGGGCAAGCCGGAGCATTTTGCCCTGCCGATAGCCGAGCACTCAGGTCTGTATCCGCTCTTTGATATACTGTGCGGCATCAGTCTGAATGATAAGGACATGCACAAAAAGGATCTGATCCTGCGAGTGCTGGAGCATTACGGCGAACCTAATCTGTCAAGCGTCATCATGATCGGCGACCGTGCCAGCGACATCACCGGCGCGCACGAGGCGGGTGTCAATGCGATGGGCGTGAAATACGGCTATGCAGCCGACGGAGAGATAGAAAAAGCTGGCGCCGAGCTTATAGCCGAGACGCCCGCGGATATCGGCAGACTCCTCTTGTAAGAGTAAGACTCGCGCGAGTATAATTCCTTTTAACTTCAAAACTCACTCCGGAGGAAAACCACATGCCGATCAAGGTTCAAAATGATCTCCCCGCCAAGCATATACTCGAAAGTGAAAATATCTTCGTCATGGACGAGGATCGTGCGCAGTCTCAGGAGATACGTCCGCTGCGGATAGCTATCCTGAACCTGATGCCGCTCAAGGAGGATACCGAGCTGGATATCCTGCGCGTGCTATCAAACTTTTCGATACAGACAGAGATCACCCTTGTCAAGGTTGCATCGCATGAATCAAGGCATACAGATGCCTCCCATCTGAACAAGTTTTATGTAACGGCAGATCAGATAAAGGATGAATACTTCGACGGGCTCATCATCACCGGCGCGCCCGTCGAAAAGCTCCCGTTTGAGGAGGTGGAGTACTGGAATGAGCTGTGCGGGATCATGGAATGGTCCAAGACTCATGTATTTTCGACATTTCATATATGCTGGGGCGCGCAGGCGGGTCTGTACTACCACTTTGGTATAGAAAAGGTGCTCCTGCCCAAGAAGCTCTCCGGGGTATATCGTCAAAAGGTGCTGCATCGCAAGAAAATCATCATGCGCGGGATGGACGATTATTTCAATGTTCCCGTCTCCCGCTATACCGGCATCGATGAGGAGGCTGTCGCGCAAAATCCGGAGCTCTACGTCGTCGCGGAATCTGTCAGACCCGAGGACGGCGGCATATATATGATACTTGCATATTCATCGCGACAGATCTTCATCACCGGTCACTCCGAGTATGATAAATATGCTCTTGATAAGGAATATAAGCGGGATCTGGCAAAGGGTATAGAGCCGGATATACCGGTCAACTACTATCCTGATGACGACCCAGCACAGGAGCCGGTGCTCAGCTGGCGCTCGACCTCCAACTGTACCTATACCAACTGGCTGAACTTCGTATATCAGGAGACGCCTTATGATCTGACAACGCTCAAGCCCGTACATGCCGACAGCTATGTGACGGGCAGCGACCATCTGTCAGAACGCGATGCGCTGCATGTGGCAGGAACAAAGCACGAGATGTAAATCCTGTATCATTTTATGTCTCACTCCGCAAAGTACGCGTTCACTCCTGCCAGCAGCCCCTGTGCCAGCCTTGTCAGCGTCTCCTCACTGTGATCAGATGACTGATTACCCAACTCTATATCGACAGATGCTATCGTGCTGTATGATGTCTGCGTCAGATCCATATCCATGCTGCCCTCTCCCATGATCTTGCAGCCCTGTGCCTTCAGACCGGATATCAGGCATTCCCCCAGACGCTCACTCTTCTGCCACGTATATGATACCGGCTCCATGCTCTTGAGCGCGTCCGGCACTGACATATAAAAGCAGCCCTTATCATAGCCCAGTCCGTCTCCGTCCCAATGTATCGCGATATGGCAGTCGGCGACATTGTTGCATATGACGGTGCGCGCCACATTGTCCAGCTGCACATCGTCCGAGTCGCGTATCATGAGGACGTCATAGCCCTCGCTCAGCAGCAGCTCCTTGAGTATCTGCGCCTCACGCAGTGTCACACGGCTCTCCGCAGTTCCGTCGGCAAATGTCATGCCTGTGGATACAGCTACCGCCTTTGTTGCTCCCGCTGCCGTCGTGCCTCCCGTCACCTTCGCCGTCTGATCGGGATGGCACCATGTCTTGACCGATGTGCCGCCGCTCGTTCCGTGGCCTGCATTGACCCCGACTATCCTGTTCTTTCTGGTGCCTGTGGCCAGATACATCGTAGCCGTACCTGAGTGTATCTCGGAATATCCGGCATATGTCCAGCCCGTATCCAGCCCGATCTGACTGCGGTCGGCATATCCGTTGTCACTTCTCAGATGCTCCCGCCAGTTCTTATCATCCGTCAGATACTCGGCAGCAACATATGCCATCTGCCCGCCGTAGACTATACGCGTCCACTTTGCATCGGCAGCACCAATGACAGATACCGCATCGCCGGGAGCAAACATGCCGAGGGTTGGCGCGTCCGTGGACGGCTGTGTGCGGATGTTCAGTGACGTCATGGCATATTGAGTCTTCTGTATCAGTGCATCGTAGCTCTGAGCCGCGGACGTCTGCTCTGTCTGCGCTGCTGCGCCAGACTGCGACTGTGTATCCGTATCCTGCACACCTGTCTGTCCCTGCCCGTCAGTGATACTGATCTCACCGGCACCCGCGGACTGCGCTTTTGACGCCGCGGCATTCGCCCCGCCTTGCGTGCCTCCGGACGCATCGCTCTCCTGCGTCTGCGAGACCGCACCCGGGCCGGAATCTGCCGCCCTGCTCCCCGCCTGTATCGGCTCCGCCTTGGCCAGACATGCCGTGAGCATAACCGTTGTCAGTATAAATGCGACTGTCTTTGCGGCCAGCCGCCGTAGCATCTGCATATTCATATATTCATTCCTCTCTGCTCGTTCCTCGCACAGCTCCCGTACAGATACGAGCCGCTTACCTCTCGCATACCCTCGCGAACAGATAGCCCAGACTGCCCATCTCCTCCTTGGTCAGTATCCTGTGGTTCTTTTCCATCTCGCGTCTGATGGCGACCATGATCTCCAGCAGTCCTATCGGTGTACGCTGTGCCGCGGCGAGATATGCCGCCGTGAGGGCGACATTTTTGATGATGGCTCCCGTGAACTTGAATATCCGAGCCAGCTCGCGGTAGTCCACCTCCGCAGCCACGGGCGCCTGCTTTGGGAATACCGAGCTCCATATCTCATATCGTATCTGCTCATCCGGCTCCTTGAAGAGCAGATAGTATCTGAATCTTCGCAGAAATGCATTGTCGATGGACGTCATATTGTTCGTAGCCAGTATCGAGATGCCGTCGAATTCCTCTACGCATTGCAGCAGGAGCGAGGACTCTATATTGGCGAAGCGTTCATTGGCGTCCTTGGCGTCCATACGCTTGTTGAATATAGCATCCGCCTCATCAAAGAACAGCACACTGTTGCTCTTTTTCGCCTGATCGAATATACGCCGGATATTCTTCTCCGTCTCGCCGACATACTTGTCTATCAGCTGAGAGAGATCTATCTTGTACAGCTCCATGCCGAGCTCATTGGCGACGACCTGCGCAGCCATCGTCTTGCCTGTGCCGGGAGGACCTGCGAAAAGCACCGCCACGCCCGCGCCGTAGGGAACCTTGCTCTGGAAATTCCACTCCTGCATGACGATATGTCGGTTGCGTACGGTATCGCATACATCTCTCAACAGCGCCTTGTCCCGCGGATCCATCTTGATATCATCCCAGCTAAACGGCGACTCCACCTTCTGTGTATGATCCTTGAGGGGATGCCCCATGACCGCGTAGCAGCAGGCATAGAGATTCGCCAGCGACGGGATATATGCTTTCTCTGCTTTCTCTGCTTTCTCTGCTTTCCCTGCTTTCTCTTCCCCGACAGCCTTGCTGACATCATTGTCTGCCCGCACATGCGACTTCTCATCCGTTCTTTCAGGCAGATCCTCATGGAGAAATGCCTGCCGGGCGGCTCTCTTTATCTGCCCCGGCGTCAGCGTGAAGCTGTTGGCGAGCTGCTGTATCTTGTCATCCGGGAGTGCATGCTCACCGATGACCGCATCATCACGGCGCAGATAGTATCTCCATATCTTTGCTCTGGTGATGGCGTCCGGCGTCCTTACCGCGAAAAGATATACATCTTCAAGATAGTCCGGGACACTCTCCGTCTCTATCAGCAGACATACCGCGCCCGTCAGAGGCGCTGCCTTGCCGGAGAGCCAGCGCACATAGAGCCTTTGCCTGTCGGGTGCGTATCCCTCTATTCCGGATATCACGAGGCTCCTGCCTGTCACGATGCATTCGCGCAGCGCATACATCGTATGATCCATCAGCACGGCTATGCTCTCCGCCGCGACTGCTTCACTCAGGCACTCCCGCGCATCATATTCCAGCGCCGACATACCGCAGCGGTCAAATGCATATCCCGCCAATGTATGCTTTCCGACGCCGTCCGGGCCCCACAATACTACCATGCCGGAGGATGTGCGACCCGCTCCCGTCAGCCGACCCGCGAGTTTTTTCGCTTCCTCGATGATATATGCATATGGCGAGGTCGCAGACATGTTTGATTGTCCAAATAAGCTTTCTGCAGACTTTGGTTCTTCGTCAGCACCTCTGAGAACAGACATTCCATACGGAAGATTCTGCATCCCGGACTTGCCGCCGCGCCGCAACCGCCGCGCATTTGCTATATACGAGGGCGCTGTGATCAGCTCGTACAGGCGTATATCCATCTGCGGCTGCGCATGGAGTATATCCATGCTCCCGTCGCATACCGGGAACAGATATCCTATCGGCTCAGCCGCCTCTGTCAGCATCGCGCAGATCTGCGCGTCATCCGCTGCCCCGCCGATGCCGCCGAACAGCAGGCACACCACCTCATAGAGACTGTGGGCTCCTACCATATCGGCATATCTGTCGTCCAGATATGCATGGCAGTAGTATATCAACGTCTCCGTCATCCAGTCAGGCAGCGCCAGCCTCTCGCTCAGCACCACCAGTGACGGAGTTCTGCCCGCCGCCATACTCACATCTCTGCGCCGCACGATCTGATCTGCCCATGCCTGCGCTGTCTGCCCTGCCCCCAGCCCGCGCAGGGCAAGCCTCTCTCTCAGATATGTCATCGCACGACTGCACCTCACAGCCTCGAAGGAGCCATAATTTGCGCCTTCATCTAATGAGGCTCTATCCATTGAGCTTGTTTTTGTATAATACGTTGCTCCTATATCGACATTCGATACATCCTCTTTTACTGCATCCAGTTTTATAATATCTGCCTTCGTGACATCATCAGTCTCTGCGGTCTCCGTCTTCCCAGCCTGAGGCTCTGCCTCCGCTGCGTCTGCAAATTTATCCTCATCTGCATCACATACGTCCCGCAACACCTCAAGCCTGTCCTGCATCGCCTCCAGTATCCTGAGGTCAACAAATACAGACAGCTCCTCTATATATTCAGAGCTGTCTGCATATGGTATATCTCCCGCAAATCCCGCTGCCGGATCTCTCATGCGCTTCTTCCCAGTCACCTTTCACTCTAACGCCGCACGTCAGGAGAAGGTGCGGCACACCTGCTCCCTCGATGATATCATACATGTCCCGGTTTTGGCGCCTCGCAAGGCATCAATATTCTGTTCGGACTGCCGCTACGTTGCCGGAACCGTGATGGCGCTGCCCGCCTCCAGCTGCGTGCCGTTGAGCTGCGCGCTGTACGGGCTTGTCACCTCGTCGCCCCTGATCGTGATAGCCTTATCCGAGGTCGCCCTGATGATATAATCCGACAGTTCGCCGCTCTTGTCAACAGGGGCCGCGCCCATAGCCGGGTAGTCGTCCGGCTGTATCGTCGATATACCGTCATTGGTCAGGAGCTCCGGATACGATGCGATCTCCACCGCCGCCTTGTCCGTATCATAGTAGTGATATCTGATGACCGTATCGCCTGTCGCGATCACATGGTCGTCATCCGTATATTCCGTATCCTGAGTGCCTATGCCGCCTTCCCAGTCGGTATATGTATATCTCTGAGCCGTCCTCGTCATCCCGCCGGCAGCATCCGTCGCCTCCTTCGTAGTAGTCACGGCAAATGTCGTCGCCTTGGTAGTGTAGTTATATGTATAGACCGTCACCTTCTCCGTCACGTCCTGCGCCGTGGCAGTGGCTGTCATGGTCAGTGCGTCACCGTTTGAGTCCTCAAGAAAGATGCCGTCTCCGACAAATGCTCCCGTACCCAGACCGGCGCGGCTGACAGTGAGCGTCGCTTTATCGCCGCTCCTGCTGATTGACGCACTCGATACCAAGCCCGCCGCTATTCCTGCACATGCCGAATCTGTATCAGACGTATAGGCATCTCCTGATGCCACGAGCTGCACTCCCCTGGGATAGGCATATGTATCCCTCGTGACTGTCGTCACCTCTGTCAGCTCCTGCTTGCGCAGCTCCTGCGCATTGGTTGAAAGATCCAGATACAGCAGATAACCGCCGTCACTTCCGCTCACGCTTCCCAACGCGTACTCGCCCTTGTTCGCCGGGATCTCGAAATAAAAGAGCCGGTAGGCGGACGATGAAATGCTGGCATTATATCCTATCCATGCCATATCAAATAGTTTCTCAACCGGTGCTGCGTCGGATGAGTACGTACCGTCGTTATACAGATATACATATACTCCGTCGTCAGCGGTCGAGTAGACCTGAGAGATCTCCTTGATATCCGTTATCTCCTGCGTCGTCTCATCTCTGAATATCTGATGAAGCGTAAAAAAGCTCTTGTTGCCGGAGAAATACTCGCCTGCGAAGAAGTTGATATATCCCGACTCCCTCAGATTGAAATCAATCGAATGACGCGGAACCTTATAGTTCACATGCTCATGAAAATCAACGGTCGCCTTTGGTATAGTAACTACATCATCCTTGCTGATCTGTGCATCTATGAAATGCAGACCATATACATATGACTGTCCGCTCAATACGCCGAGGAGCTTCTCAGACGAGTCCTCATACTTGACAAATGTATTGGAAGACGGAATCTCCTGTATACCGCTGTCATTTATCGTATATATAGTGCTGAATGTTCTGCTGCTTGAATTGTATGATGCTCTTATACTGCTGATCGCATATCGCGAAACACGAATATCTCCTGATTTTAATGGCCAGTTAGGACCGTGATAGTTCGATCCCGAAACGATATAACCCGTATTGACATCCTTGACGGCATAGCCGTTTGCCTGTGTATCCGCCGTCAGGGGCAGATACGTGTCAGGTATCGCCGCCTTTCCCGTCGCTGTCGTCGTGGTCTCGGTCGTGGTAGGTTTCTGAGCCGCCGCGGATGTAAGCTCCAGCTCCTCAGGCGGGACGCTGCTTGCCTCAAAGATCAGCACGGCTGCAGCTGACGGATCTGCATATATCTGTTCAAGGGCAAACTGAGATTCTGATAAGGCGGAATCTCTGTAAGTGCTGCTCTTGTATGATAATCTGCCGCTGCTTACATCCAAGACATAATAGGTGTTATTCCACCATGTTTGGATCCTCATATAGTAGTATGTTGACCCGTTATACTGATATGCCGTCCATGTCCCGTTATTTTCCCTCCTGCTGGAACTCAGCGCCAGTGAATAATTCCACCCATAGGCGTCATTTCGTAGATACAGATAGTATGTTGTTCCGTTTATAACCGTACTGATGGTATACCCGCTCTGACTGCCGGCTATATTCCATACAGCCGCATCGTCGATATCCGTCGTTGTTCCAAATGTAAGCGAGGAGGAGACGGTCACATAGTTTCCCTGTCCGTCTGAGAAGGCATATCCCCTTGATGCCGCCTGCGTCAGTGTCCAGCTTGCCGATGAAGGAGCATAGGATATATAGTATCTTGTCGTCGTACCCCGATATGTATAGTCGCTGTACAGCCGCCCCTGCTCATCTTTGATCCATGCCGTAGCGGTGCTTGATGTGTAGGAGCTCGATGCGATCAGCGTGCCGTTGCTGTTATAAAGATAATATTCCGTGCCGCCTACATTCGTGCTGATGACATAATTTCCGTCGGCATTTTCATAGACATACCATGCAGACGCGTCACCGACCACATCCGTGCCCGTGACCGTGCTGCCGCTGCCGGTATATACCATATAATGCTCTCCGTCCGTGATATAGGAGCGGTTGACCACCTCTGTCAATGCCCATCCGGGTATGGAGGCGTCATATTTCAAAAAGTAGCTTTTATCGCCGGATGACGTATATATCCTGTTGCCCTCACGCACCCATTTCGTTGCAGCAGCCTTATCCGTGCCTATCGTCAATCCGCTTCCTGTACGGTTCAGGTAATAGACCTCATCATCTATATATGTCTCCAGAGTGCCGGAATCTGTCCCTGAGAATACCCATTTCGTCGCAGTCGCTTCGTCGGTTCCCGTCACCACCTCGGTCGTTGTAGCATTCAGATAGTGTGTACCGTCTGACGCTATCACGGCTCCGACCTCCTCATGCGAATATATAGTATGTATATATGTCTTCGTCACATCCATATCCGCCGAACCCAGCAGGTAATTGTAACTGGATGTGAAGGCGCTCGTACTGTACGCTGCCAGCGTCGCCGATCCCGCCTTCTCTGTCGTATAATTTCTCACATACTGCGAGATGATCTGCGGGTTGCTGTATGTGGTCACGCTGCTTCCGTCCGCCTGCGTCACCGTGGTCTCAGTCGCGTAGTAGGTGGGATTGGTGCCGTTGCTCTCCATATACTCTATGCGATTGTACAGACTGAGCATATCGATAGAGCCGCCCCACGCGTCTCCCTGCTCGCTCGCGTCCTCTCTGGATATCGCGAGAGTCGGCTTTGTCATCTGCGTCGTCACCACATCCAGCGTATCCTTATACGCCTCCTCGCAGTAGCCGACGAGGGTATAGTCTGACAGCTTATCCGTCATGCCCGCGGCATCGAGAGCGCTCGCCCCTGCGGCGTTATTGATGGTGCCATTGCTGACCGCTACGCCTGA
>CAVJQN010000151.1:0-3511 GCA_963651635.1 Agathobacter sp. | reverse complement strand
TGCTCATCAGGCATCTGATCAAGAAGAGCAGGAAGAAGAAGGCACAGGCGGCTGAAGAAGCGGCACAGGTGGCTGAAGAAGCGGCACAGGCGGCTGAAGAAGCACCAAAGGATATATCAGAATCTTAAAGAATCGAGGCGAGGGACGGTTTGTTCCTCGCCTTTTACACCATACTCTTCGCCGTCTCGTCCGCTATCCTTTCTGCGAGCCCCTTGATCTGCGGCGATGCCGTGTGCAGGTACAGTATGGCGAAGTATATACTGCGGACGGGCGTGGTTTCTATGACATAGAAGCGCTCAGCACCGCCCTCCGGGAGAAATGCAGCCGGAAGGAAGCTGGCGCCGCGCCCCTCCAGCAGATAGCTTCTGGCTACCGAGAAGTCGTCCACCTCATAGATACGCGGAGATGAGATGTGGCTTTTGGCGAGTATCTCCTCCTCGATGACGCGCATGAGCGAGGTGCTTTTGAGCAGTATAAAAGGGATGGTCTCGCAGTCGCGGATAGAGGGGGTATCGTGCGCATATGATTTGAGATATTCCTTGGGAACCACCAGCACCATCCTGTCCCTGAGTATGACCTGCTTGCAGACGGACGCACGGGCGTGGGGCGACCCGGAGCAGGTGACGGCGAGATCCGCGAAGCGGCTCAGTATATATTCCGTACCGACTCGCGAGCCTGCCGGAAATACATCCAGCGCATCCTGAGATATGGCAGGCAGCTTGTCACGAAACAGCTCATACAGCAGCGGAGTCACGGCGATGCGTATCCGGTCATGCGTCCTCTGACTTATCTGGAGCTTTTCATATGTGTCACGCTTGATTGCTAGGATCTCGCGGGCTCCGTCGAGATATATACGACCCTGCGAGGTCGGAACCATGCGATGATTCGAATATGAAAATATCTTATATCCCAGCTCACTCTCTTCCTTTTTGAGGCATTGGCTGACCGCCGACGCAGAGATATAGAAGTTCTCCGCGGTTTTGCTGATATTGCCCGTCTTTTCCAGATCCAGCATGTATTCAAAACGAACTGTGTTCATAGATATCTCCCCTCGGATCATATCCGGATGATGTGCAGCGACCCGCAGCGGCGAGCCGTCACGCCTTGCCGTGTGCGCCGCCGGGCATACATCACCGTGTCACACGGCGCCGATGCGCAGACGCCTCTGCGACAGATAGTAGTCGGCGTACTGGTGCATATACTGAGGCGCGCGCCAGTGACTGATGATGAGGTGTATCAGATATTCCTCGGCGGGGCTCAGACGCCTGTCTCTGCGGATGCCGATCCCCTGATATACGATGATCCTCGGCGCATACCTGTAGACTGACACGGGATCTGAAGGATCATAGTATGCATACGGGATAAATGCTGCCCCGACGCCCTGCTTCACCAGCTTGTACAGCACGGGCAGCAGATCGGAACGAAATATGATATTGCCGGAGAGAGCGTGCTGCTCGTAAAGCTCGGAGATGATGGCAGTGTGGCTGGTGCCGCCCTCCGTGATGAGCAGCGGAAAGTCCTTGAGCAGTGAGAGATCGATGATCGGGAGCGATTTGTGCGTGTCGGGAGGATATCCCAGACGGCTGTCCCGAGGTACCATGAACACCAGCTCCTCGTCCATGAATTTCATATATTCTATCTCTTCGGAATCGGTGGAGCCGGCTCCGATGATAGCCAGCGAGATATCACCGAGAGCGACTGCCCTGCGAAGAGCGGCAGCACTGTCCTGTACGAATCGCAGAGAGACATCAGGGAAATGCTGCTTGAAGGACACATATATGTTCGCGAAGCAATCAGCGCCCCGTATAGGACTGCCGCCGAGAGTGACAGTATGCGAGGCCCGGGTATCCTGAAGATGAGCGATGTCCTCCTGCACCTTTTGCGCGCAGGACAGCGCAGCGCGGCACCCGTCGAGGTAGATCTGCCCGGCCTCCGTGAGCACGATGCCCTTTTTACGCCGTATCGCGAGGGTGACGCCCAGCTCTGACTCAAGGCAGGTCAGCCATTTGGACAGCGCCGGCTGAGAGATACCGAGCCTTAACGCCGCCGCAGTGAAGCTCCCGCAGGACGCCAGAGTATTCATATATATCTGATCCTTAATATACATAGTCATATACCCGTCAAAACCATAACTTTTACTAAAAGTTATCATGAATATAGAATCATTGTCAATGCACGGCCTTGGATTTATATTGATACAGTCGAAAAAAGGAGATTTGGGCAAATGACCGGTCAGCCGCAATCTCCTGCATTAAAAATGAGTTTCACTTCATACAAAGGGAGAGATGTAAGATGCAAACCTATATTGTACTGGGACTGCTGATATTCATGATAACTATGTTCATGCTCAACAAGGTCCCCTACGGCGTCACGACCATGACCTGCTGCGTGATGCTTGCCCTGACAGGCATATTTGATATCAAGGACGCATTTGCCGGACTGGCCAACAAAACCACCATATTGATCGCCTGCATGTTCACGATAGCTTATGCCTTCGGCAAGACGAGTCTGGTAGGCAAGATCCGGGATCTTATGGAGAAGATCAAGGAGAAGAGCGGCTTTGTTTTCATCCTTTCACTGTTTCTGGTGACGATAGTGCTGGCTCAGCTGATGGGCAGGACGGCGATCGTCTCCATCATAGCACTCTTTCTGGTATCGCTTGATGACAATGACGAGATCTGCGGATCGAGGATGCTGTTTGCAGCATTTTCGGTGCTGGCAGCATGGTCTGTGAAGTTCCCGGTAGGACTGGGAGCCACGTCGGCAGCTACAGCCAACGCGTTCTATGAGGGTATCATCAACAATCCCGACTATATGCTGCAGGCGACCGATTTCATCAAGGTGGCGGCATTTCCCTGCACGGTTCTGACGATATACGCACTTTTCGCATGGAGACTGATCCCCAAGCATCCGATCAATACGACTGATGTTAAGGAAGTCAAGAAGGCAGCGGCCATCTCGCAGAAGGACGAGACCATCATCAATCTGGTTTTTGCGGTAGTCATACTGGGCTTTCTGTTCGGTACGAAGATCGGCAACTACATGTATCTGATCCCGGCAGCGGGCGTACTGGTGCTGATCTATACGAAGGTTCTCACGCCCAAGGAGGCCGCGGGATCTCTGACAGGCGATATGGTATGGATGATCGCGGGAGTGCTCGTCATGTCGGACGCAATCGGCAAGTCGGGAGTCGGTGATATGATCGGCAACGCGCTGCTCGCGGTACTCGGAGAGCATCCGAACGGCCTTGTAGTGCTGATAGCCTTTGCCGCAGTCACCATCGTCATGACCACATTCATGTCCAATACAGGTACGGCAGCCGTGCTGACACCTATCGCAGCGTCGCTGGCGTCAGTCTCCGGCATGGATCCGAGAGGTATAGTCCTGATAGTCAGCATCGCTTCAGTTATGGCTATCGCGTTCCCGTCGGGCTCTACCGAGTGTGCGCTGGCATTTGCCATCGGTCAGCATCAGCCCACAAAGCTGCTGAAGTATACGGTTCCGTATATCC
>CAVJQN010000150.1:0-11197 GCA_963651635.1 Agathobacter sp. | reverse complement strand
GCCGTCATACACCGTTCTTCAACAACTATCGTCCTCAGTTCTACTTCAGAACAACCGATGTCACAGGTGTATGCCATCTGCCCGAGGGTACAGAGATGTGCATGCCCGGCGACAACGTAGAGATGAGCATCGAGCTGATCCATCCGATCGCATGCGAGCAGGGTCTGCGCTTCGCTATCCGTGAGGGCGGCAGAACAGTCGGCTCAGGCAGAGTTGTAAAGGTTCTTGAGTAATCATCAAGCAGTTGATTTCGCCTCAGACCTCGTAGAAGAAGCTGATGCTTCGATATCTTTCGAAATCGACAGCGAAAAACGATTCACATAAACACATGCCCCCTGTCCGCATGGACAGGGGGTTTTCAGAAGAATGACCGGGAGCGTGGACGATGACGGATCTTTTTGGCAATGTCATATTGCTAACTGCTGCTGCGGCGTGGCTCATCGCGCAGCTTATCAAGATGGGACTGTACTGCTGGCAGAATGAAGAGGTCGGGCTGGTCACGCTTCTGTTCGGAACCGGCGGCATGCCGAGCTCTCACAGCGCGACGGTGACTGCTCTTGCCACCATCACATTATTTCAATGCGGCGCGAAGTCTCCGGAGTTCGCCATCACATTGATCCTCGCCATCATAGTCATGCGTGACGCCTCCGGTGTACGTCTGGAGACAGGCAAGCAGGCAGAGCTCCTCAATATGATACTGCTTCAGGACTTCTGGGTGCTCAAGGAGGGCGAGACTCTCCCTGACAAGTTCAAGGAGAGCATAGGACACACGCCCACGCAGGTCTTCTGCGGGGGCGTGCTGGGAGTCATTATAGGGCTGGTCGCGGGGCTGAACGTGAAGTAGCAGTGCTCAGTTCTTAAAGCTGTGTATCGGGGCGGGGATGCGCCCGGTGCGGTTCACGAAATCGGCGCAGGAGAAGGAGTTGACGGGGATGATCGGCGCATAGCCGAGGAGCCCGCCAAACTCGACTTTATCTCCGACGGTCTTTCCTATCACGGGGATGAGGCGCACTGCCGTAGTCTTCTGGTTTATCATGCCGATAGCGGACTCATCCGCTATGATGCCCGCGATGGTCGTATCCGGTGTATCGCCGGGGATGGCTATCATATCAAGACCTACGGAGCAGACACAGGTCATCGCCTCGAGCTTTTCAAGCGTGAGAGCGCCCGCCGTAACCGCGTCTATCATGCCCTGATCCTCACTGACGGGGATAAATGCGCCTGACAGTCCGCCTACATAGGAGGATGCCATGACGCCGCCCTTCTTGACCTGATCGTTGAGTATGGCAAGCGCTGCGGTAGTACCGGGCGCTCCGACCTTATCCAGACCCATCTCCTCCAGAATCTCAGCTACTGAGTCGCCAACCGCGGGCGTGGGAGCAAGCGAGAGATCCACTATGCCGAAGGGCACGCCAAGTCTCTCCGACGCCTCTCTTGCCACGAGCTGTCCTACGCGGGTCACCTTAAATGCTGTCTTCTTGATGGTCTCGCACAGCACCTCAAAGCTCTCGCCGCGCACACGCGTGAGAGCCGAGCGAACCACGCCCGGACCGCTGACACCGACATTGATGACGGTATCGCCCTCGGTCACGCCGTGGAAGGCGCCGGCCATGAACGGATTGTCATCGGGTGCGTTGCAGAAGACTACGAGCTTGGCGCAGCCTATGGAGTCCCTGTCCGCTGTCAGCTCCGCAGTTTTCTTTACTATCGTTCCCATGAGACGCACTGCATCCATGTCTATACCGGTCTTTGTCGATCCGACATTGACGGAGGAGCATACCATCTCGGTCTGAGCCAGTGCCTGCGGGATAGACTCTATGAGCAGTCTGTCGGCAGGCGTCATAGCCTTGCTGACCAGAGCAGAGTATCCGCCGATGAAGTTGATGCCGATAGCCTTTGCAGCCGCATCCAGCGTCCTTGCTATCGTCACGAAGTCCTCGGGAGTCCGGCATGCCGCACCGCCCACCAGCGCTACGGGTGTCACAGAGACGCGCTTGTTGACTATCGGTATACCGTAGTCCTTGGATATGAGCTCACCGGTCTCGACGAGCCGCCCTGCGCAGCGCAGTATCTTGTCATAGATTTTTTTGTTGAGCGCATCGAGGTCACTGTCGATGCAGTCAAGCAGACTGATGCCCATCGTGATAGTGCGGACGTCAAGCAGATCCTGCTCTATCATCTTGTTTGTCTCAAGTATCTCGTTAAGATTTATCATAATCGTCAGATCCTATGCATAGCGGTGAAGATGCCCTCACGCTGAGTGTGTATAACCATGCCCATCTCCAGTCCGACGGCGGTGAGCTCGTCGGATACCATCTCGAAAGTCTTGCCGCAGGCTGACATGTCTGCGATGACAATCATGTTGAAATATCCGCTGACGATGGTCTGAGAGATGTCGAGGATGTTGATGTCCGACTCCGACAGATATGTACAGATGCGCGAGATGATGCCGACGCGATCCTTTCCGACTACGGTGATGATGATATTGTCCATACCATGCTCCTTTTACGATTTTGCGATTTATGGAACATTTTTGCACATCTAAAGACGGATGTGCCTTTTATGAAGAATAATTTTGTGCTACTATACCAAAACAAGACTAAAAATACAACGGATATACAGCATCAGAAATGACGGAATTGCGGTATCCGTGCGGGATGGGGAGAGATAAACCGATGGGAAATTATTTCCAGAAAGAAATCGAGACCATGCCTGTGAGCAAGCTCAAGGCGTTGCAGTCCGAGAAGCTGGTCAGGCAGGTAAAGCATGCATATGACAATGTCGAGTACTATCGGCATCTGATGGACGAAAAGGGCGTGAAGCCTGAGGATATCCACGGAATAGAGGATCTGCACAAGCTCCCGTTTATATCCAAGAGCGATCTGAGGGATGCGTACCCGTACGGATTCATGGGAGTGCCGCGCAGGGATGTTGTCAGGATACATTCGACTTCGGGTACGACAGGCAAGAGAGTGGTAGCCTTCTATACGCAGCAGGATATCGATCTGTGGTATGATTGCTGTGCACGTGCGATAGTCGCTGCTGGCGGCACTGATGAAGACGTCGTGCAGGTCAGCTACGGGTACGGCCTGTTCACGGGCGGTCTGGGACTGGACGGAGGCTCGCACAGGGTCGGCTCCATGACGCTGCCCATGAGCTCGGGCAATACCGACAGACAGATACAGTTCATCATGGATATGGGTGCGACTATACTGTGCTGCACGCCGTCATATGCGGCATATATAGGCGAGACGCTGCAGGCAAAGGGCTATAAGCCGGATCAGATACCTCTCAAGGCGGGCATATTCGGCGCGGAGCCGTGGACACAGGAGATGCGCCGCAGCATAGAGAGCATGCTGGGCATCAAGGCATATGATATCTACGGACTGACGGAGCTGTCCGGACCGGGGGTTGCTTTCGAGTGCGAGGAGCAGACCGGCATGCATATCAACGAGGATCACTTCATCGCGGAGATCATCAATCCGCAGACGGGTGAGGTGCTGCCGGAGGGAACGAAGGGCGAGCTGGTATTTACCAGTCTGGACAAGGAGGCATTTCCCATGATCCGGTACAGGACGCGGGATATATGCGTGCTGAGCCGGAAGAAATGCAAGTGCGGACGTACATTTATCAAGATGGCCAAGCCGATGGGCAGGAGCGACGATATGCTCATCATCAAGGGTGTGAACGTCTTCCCGTCGCAGATCGAGGCTGTGCTGATCAATGAGGGATATTCGGTGAACTATCTCATCGAGGTCGACAGGGTCGGGACGACGGATACATTTGATGTATATGTCGAGTTCCTCTCGGACGAGTTCGACGATGCCGTAAAGAACGTGGCGGAGAAGGAGAAAAAGCTCCAGAATGCCATCAAGAACATGACGGGCATCGTGCCCAGAGTGCATCTGCAGGCACCGCAGACCATCACGAGGAGCGAGGGCAAGGCGGTCAGGGTCATCGACAGGAGAAAGCTGGTGTGAGGCAGTGGCTTAGCTTGTCGAGGAGCTCTGCTCCGAAGAGAAGTGGCGCAACCTGACAAGGAGGAAATCATGGCGGTAAAGCAACTTTCGATATATGTGGAGAACAAGGTGGGCGCTCTGGCGCAGATCACGAGCGCGATGGCACAGGCAGGCATAGACCTGCGCGCGATCAGTCTGGCGGATACCAGGGACTACGGGATACTGAGAGTCCTGTGTGACGATCCCGACCGGGCATTCCTGACGCTCAAGGAGCAGGGTCTGACGGTCAGCGCGCGCGAGGTGCTTGCATTTGCAGTACCCGATGAGCCGGGCGGTATGTCGACTATCGTGACGGAGCTGTCGGAGGGCGGCATCAATATCGAGTATGTATATGCAGCGACCAACCGTGATGAGAACAATGCATTTGTCATCATGAGAGTCAGCGACAATGATAAGGCAGAGGCTATCCTGAAGGAGCACAGCGTAAAGCTCCTGACGAAGGAAGATCTGTAAGCTGGTGTGTGCCGGTCGGTACATGGTCAGCGGTGATAGGAGAGAGAAGATGCGAGGCGCAGCCGTGTGAGACGGACTGCGCCTTTTTCTTAATTGAAACCGGACCGTGTGAGTGCGAAGAACGGAGCAACCCGGGTAACCGATGATTCGTGTGTTTTGGCATCCAAATCAACGTGACGCCTTGCTATACAACACATAAAACTTTATCTATTGACAAGATAAAAATTGTGATTATAATCGTACTCATATCCAATGGGGGATGTGATACGCAGAAAGGCGGGACGAAGGATGACGGCAGCAGAGCTTGGAGCAATCGATGCAGCAGTAGAACATTACAGAGAGCTACTGACGAGGCAGACAGAACGTGCGATCGCTATGGAACAGAGCGCACCGGCGGTCGACTATTCTGCCAAAGACAGGATAGTAGTCGGGCTTATCGACGGAGACGGCATAGGCTCGTTGATTGTGCGTCAGGCAAGAAAGGTGCTTGACGCGCTGCTGAAGGATGAGATCGCCTCGGGCAGGGTCGAGTTCAAGCCTATCAGCGGTCTGACCATAGAGAACAGAAAGGCGAGCGGAAAGTCGGTTCCGGATGATGTCATGGCGCAGATCAAGACCTGTGATGTCCTGTTGAAGGGTCCCACGGAGACACCTCGGGGAGGGAGCCTTGAAAGCGCCAATGTTACATTGCGCAGAGAGCTTGATCTGTATGCGAACGTCCGTCCCGTGAAGGTGGAGAGTGAGGGCATAGACTGGGCATTTTTCAGGGAGAATACGGAGGGCGAGTATACACTGGGCAGTCAGGGCATAGAGATGCCGGAGCTGCTCACGATGGATTTCAAGGTCATCACCAATGCCGGCACCAAGCGTATATGCCGCGCGGCATGCGAATATGCCATAGCACATGGAAAAACCAGGATACATATAGTGACAAAGGCCAATATCATGAAGAAGACGGACGGCAGCTTCTCCGAGATATGCCACGAGGTGGTTGACAGCTATCCGGGGCTCACGGCAGACGATTACTATATCGATATAATGACGGCAAAGCTCCTCGAAAAAGACACAAGGAGAAATCTGGAAGTATTTGTACTCCCGAACCTGTATGGTGATATAATAACGGACGAGGCAGCTCAGATACAGGGCGGTGTGGGAACCGCGGGAAGCGCAAATGTAGGCGATCGGTATGCCTTCTTTGAAGCTGTTCACGGAACTGCACCGGATCTTATCAAGCAGGGTTTGGGAAGCTATGCCAATCCCATGAGCATACTCAAGGCGGCAGCCATGATGCTCAGTCATATCGGATATATCGAAAAATCCGACAGACTGGAGAGGATACTTGAAAAGGTGAATCTGGCATTTCAGCCGGGCGCGGCGGCAGGCGAGAGATCCTATGCGGGAGGATTCACCGGAGGACGGGACGGAATCACCACCAATGAGTTCTGCGATCACATCATAGGTATGCTGGGATGCTAGGAGCAGCTTTTGCAAAAGACTGACGGTTGATCGATGTACAAAAGCTATATGATCACAGAAGATACCAAGACGGCGGGAGTATATCCCCGCCGATTTGGCGTATATTAAGGAGCTGTGCGTCGCCGTCCGTGACGCAGATCAGGTAAAACAAGGAGTACAGAGCATTATGGAACATCAGATACACGAATGGAATACGATGATAAGCCCGGCGGATGAGTCAGCCCGCAGAGCATGCAAGAGCGCATGGGATCATATCTCCAAGCCGCTGGACGGTCTGGGAGAGCTGGAGACCATCGTGACACGCATAGCGGCGCTGACGGGAGATACGGATGTCGATATATCAAAGCGCGCGCTGGTCATCTTCTGCGCGGACAACGGCATCGTGGAGGAGGGAGTGTCGCAGTCGGATTCCTCCGTGACGGCGCTCGTGGCGGCGGAGATGGCAAAGGAGCGCACCAGCGTATGTCTGATGGCACATAATGCCGACATGGACATATATACCGTGGATATGGGCATGGCGACGCATGTGCAGGGAGTGCGTGATATGCATATCGCGGACGGCACGGCCAATATGGCCAAGGGTCCGGCGATGAGCCGTGAGCAGGCTATCAGGGCGATAGAGTGCGGCATACAGCTTGCGCGTGAGTGCAGGGACAAGGGCTATAAGATACTGGCGCAGGGCGAGATGGGCATAGCCAATACCAGCACGGCGGCGGCCATATCGGCTGTGATGCTGGGCTTGAGTGTTGATGAGGTGACCGGGCGCGGAGCAGGCCTGTCGGATGCGGGTCTTGACAGAAAGAGGCAGGCAATACAGCGAGCCATCGAGGTCAACAGACCGGATGCAAATGACGGCATAGATGTACTCTCCAAGGTGGGCGGCTTTGATATAGCAGGCATGGCGGGGCTCATCATAGGCGGAGCGATATACAGGATACCTGTAGTACTGGACGGAGTGATAAGCATGGCGGCGGCGCTGATAGCCCATGCCGTCTGTCCGGATTGCGTACAGGCGATGATCGCCAGCCACTCGGGCGCGGAGCCTGCTATGAAGGCGGGTCTGGAGCGTCTGGGGCTGACGCCCGTCATCTATGCGAATATGAAGCTGGGAGAGGGCACGGGTGCGGTATGCCTGATACCCATCATAGATATGGCACTCGCGGTATATGACGATGCGGGCAGATTTACGGAGAGCGGCGTGGAACAGTATACGCCGCAGTCGTGATATGATAATACTGCTCACAGGCGGCTCGGGCTGCGGCAAAAGTTCATATGCGGAGCGGATATGCATGGCTCATGCCATGCCCCGCTACTATATAGCGGCTATGCAGCCGCTGGGGAGCGACGGTCTGCAGAAGATAGACAGGCATCGGGCGATGCGTGACGGCAAGGGCTTTCAGACATTTGAGAGATATACCGATCTGGAGCATCTGAAGCTGTCCGATATGAAGGGAGGCACGGCGCTGCTGGAGTGCATATGCAATCTTACTGCAAACGAGATGTTTGACAGCGACGGACATATCTCGGATCCGCGGGGGCGGGTGCTGGCGGGAGTTGAGGCGCTGGCGCGGCAGTGCGATACGGTGGTGATCGTGACCAATGATGTGGGCAGCGACGGCACCGAATATGATGAAGATACACGTCTTTATATCAAATATATCGGGGATATCAACCGCAGACTGGCAGAGAAGGCTGATGTGGTGCTGGAGCTGGTATGCGGCATTCCTATCGAGATCAAGGGAAATATCAAAATGACGGGCATAGTCTGAAAGTATGTGATATAATTGTCAAACAGATCAAGCCTGTACAATGTCAGCGGCGGGATACCGGCCGCTGACAGAAAGCGGATACATGAAGACAGCGATAAATTCCCTGATAACTGCATTTCAGATGTTCTCGGTCATCCCCATGCCGAGCATAGAATATAATGATAAAAACATGCGCTATATGCTGTCATGGCTTCCGCTCATCGGAGGCGTGGTCGGCATGTGCCTGTGGCTGTGGGTGATGCTTGCACAGCGGATGCAGCTGGGAGACCTCGCATATGCGGCGGGGCTGGCTGTGATACCGGTGCTGATATCCGGCGGCATACATATGGACGGTTTCTGCGATACGGTAGATGCGCTGTCAAGCCACGCGCTGCCGGAGAAGAAGCGTCAGATACTCAAGGACTCCAACGCGGGAGCATTTGCCGTCATAGCCATGACGACATATATGCTCATATATACGGCGGCGTGCTCACAGCTGGAGCGCAGCACGCAGACTGCTATATATCTGGGGTTGCAGCAGATGCTGGCGAGATGTCTGGGCGGATATGCGAGTCTGAGATATCCGTCGTCATCGCAGCACGGGATGCAGTATACCTTTCAGAAAGCGGCGGATACGAGAGCGATAGTGCCGGTATATATCTGGATGCTCATCAGCGCCGGGGGCATGGTGCTGTTTGCACCGCTGTGCGGGATATTGAGCGCCGGAGCGGGATTTCTGTGTCTGGCATATCTGAGGAGCATGGCGCGGCGCGAGTTCGAGGGGATGTCGGGCGATCTGGCGGGCTGGCTGATTACGGTCTCGTCGCTGATGATGCTGCTGGTATATGCTTTATATGACGGGTTGGCGCGGTGAGCAGCGGGAAACGGATACAGCATAATGCGAGGTTGATACCGGGAGATACAGGCATGATATTGATAGTAGGGGCAGAGAGCTCGGGAAAGCGCGAGCTGGCGCGGTCGCTGGGATATGCCGATGACGATATAGCCGACAGCAAATGGGATGATAAGCCCGTGCTGTGCCATCTGGAGAGCATGATATTTCAGGCAGTATATGCGGATGAATATGATAAGGCTCTCTGGCTGGAGAGGCTGAGGGGCAAGGCTGTCATCATCTGCAATGAGGTCGGAAGCGGCGTGGTTCCTATGGAGAAAAAGCAGCGGGCAGCGCGTGAGGAGACGGGACGCATGTGTACGCGGCTGGCAGCGGAGGCTGAGACGGTGGTGCGCATGGTATGCGGGATCCCGATGGTGCTGAAGGGGAGCCTCCCGCGGACTGCGACGGATATAAGGGAATGAAGCGGCCGGCACAGGGCAAGTATGGGAATCGGGTGATAACAGCAGCAAACACGGAGCTTGACTGCGAGAGTGCAGCAGCCGGAGTATATGCTCGATGGAGACGATATGCGCGTAGTGATGATCAGACATTCAAAGACGGCGGGCAATGAGGAGCACAGGTACATCGGATGCACGGATCAGCCGCTGAGCGAGAACGGTATAGCACTGGCGAGATCGGCGGCGCAGATGTACGAACGTGAACTCGGCGATGTGAACACGGTATATGTCACACCGCTGAAGCGCACGCAGCAGACAGCGTCCATACTCTTTCCGCACGCAAGGCAGATCGTGGAGGATGAACTTCGCGAGATGAATTTCGGGATATTTGAGAATCGAAGCGCGTCGCAGATGGAGGACGATCCGGAATACAGAGCATGGGTAGACGGGATGTGCGAGGGCGCATGCCCGAAAGGAGAACGCAGATCGGACTTCTCAGAGAGAGTCTGCGGTGCATTTGCCCGTCTTATGAGAGAGCTGGAAGGAGAAGCAGAACTGGCGGTGATGGTGCTGCACGGCGGCACGATCATGAGCATAGGTGAGAGATATGCGCTGCCTGCGAGGAGCTTTTATGACAGCTATTTTAAGAACTGTCAGGGCATAGGCTTTGATGCGGTATGGGACGGTGAGCAGCTGCATCTGACACATGAGAAACTGTATACTGTCAACACCTGACAGGCAGTGTAGGCGACAGGATACAGGGGTTATATCACGATACTGGGGTTAAAAGGCTTTTGCCCCTAGTATCATCACACTTCAGGAGGAACGCAATGAACACACGCAGTATGACAATTGATGCATATCTTGACGCATTCGGAAGCAAGGAGCCGGTTCCGGGCGGCGGCGGAGCGACGGCAGTGATCGGAGCATTGGCTTGCTCGGCATGCATCATGGTATGCTCGCTCACCATGGGCAAGCGCAAATATGCGGATATCGAGGACGAGGTCAGGGCTATCGCTGACAGAGCCGCCGCGACACGCGATGCATTTCTGAGACTGGCTGATGAGGACGCGGAGGCATTTGAACCGCTCTCACAGGCATATAAGAACAAAGATATCACCGATGCACAGATGGATGCGCTGCTGGAGACTGCGGGAAGCGTCCCGCTGCGCATGATGGAGCTGGCGGTGAAGCTGACGCCGGATCTGGTATATCTCAGGAAAAACGGCAGCAAGCTGGCGATATCGGACGCTGTCTGCGGTCTGAGCATGGTGCAGAGCGTCGTCACAAACGGCGAAGTGCTGACCATGTGCAATGTGGACCTGATGAAGGACACAGAGCGGATAGAGCGGATGAAGTCGAAAATCTCGCAGCTGCTTGCACAGTACAAGTCATATCTGGTAGAATAATCAAGACTTATATGAGTTTGCCGCGAAGCAGACTATGAAGAGATTGATAAGGATAGCGGGAGTCGCTGCGATGGTGGTCGCAGGAGTTCTGTACGGGATGCAGAGCTTGGGATATATCAAAGACGGCTCCACTACACCGACGGAGGCAGTCGAGGCTGTCGCCGTCGGTTTGAATGTGACAAGCGAGGTCGGGAGCACGGATGCGACGGGCGCAGAGCGTGGCTGCGGAGGAGACACAGGACGCTCTGAAGACAGCAGCTTCGGCATATCTGAGAGCATGAGCATCACGGGCGATGCGGGCAGCTCGGCGGACACCGGCAGAGGAGACGGACAAGCGAGAGTATCTGACGACACCGGCTCTGCCGCAGCGGAGCAGTCCGAGACCGGAATCATGATCCATGTATGCGGATGCGTGAGGGATCCCGGCGTGTACGAGCTGGCTGAGGACGCCAGAGTCTATGCGGCGATAGAGGCGGCGGGAGGCTTCACGGATGAGGCAGATCAAAACTATATAAATCTGGCTGCGCCGCTGACGGACGCAATCAAGATATATATACCGGCGCACGGCGAGACGGTAAGCAGTGAAAATGCCCTAGGCAGCAGCTATACACAGGCGGACGCTGCTGCGCGGCAGTCGGGAGCGAGCCGGTCGCAGGACGGCGCGGGAGCGTCAGATGCGAGCTCATCAGGCTCAGGCGCATCAGGCGGGAGAGTGAACATCAATACCGCTGATGCACAGATGCTTCAGACATTGCCCGGGATAGGACCGGCGAGAGCGGCGGATATCATAGCATACAGA
>CAVJQN010000149.1:0-10269 GCA_963651635.1 Agathobacter sp. | reverse complement strand
AGAGCACTTGACTTTTAATCAAGTTGTCCCGGGTTCGAGTCCCGGGTGTCTCATAGATATAGTTTTGAATACGAGTACATTTTCAGGAGAGGGCAAAACCTCTCCTGATTTTATATGCGGCGAAGTGAGCATAAGGCGCAATAAAGAAAGGCAATGGCATGAAAGAAATCAGGATACGTGACGAATATATCAAGCTGGAGCAGGCATTGAAGCTCTGCGGGGCATGCGGGAGCGGCTCGGAGGCCAAGTATGAGATCCAGAACGGCAATGTCAGCGTCAACGGCGAAACAGAGCTGCGCCGCGGCCGCAAGCTCCGTGACGGAGACGAGTACACCTATCAGGAAAAGACCTATAAAATAGTGCCATCATCCGACTGACAGTACTTTTGAGGCCAAGTGTGTAGCAAACACAGGGTAATTGTAAATAAACTGCACATGTGCTATTATTTTCGGGCGTGTGTGATCATATTCGGAACCGGTATCTCACGTGGTTTGATACAGTAAAACCTCATGAGATACGGGTTCCGAAATGCTGGTTTGGGCGTCAAAAAAAGGAGAGGGTTTACATGAACAACAAAGGCAGAGGTCTGATCAAGCTGATCATCGCGGTGCTCGCCATCGGGATATTCGGCTATCTGTGCTTTACGGTTATCAGAGACAGCAGCGATGCGCTCACGAAGTCAGAGCAGGAGCAGACCGAGGAGGCGGCGAAAAATACTGTCAAGCTGGGTCTTGACCTGGCGGGCGGTGTCAGCATCACTTATCAGACTACGGATCCAGATCCGTCCGATACGGATATGTCGGATACCATCTATAAGCTCCAGCGCAGGGTACAGAACTACTCCACTGAGGCAGAGGTATACAGAGAGGGAGCGAACCGTATCAATATCGACATCCCGGGAGTGTCGGACGCGAGCGCGATACTCGAGGCGCTGGGCAAGCCGGGCTCTCTGGAGTTCCGCGGACCGGACGGCACGCTCGTCTTTGACGGCACGCATGTGGCAAGCGCACAGGCGGCTATGTACAAGGACTCCGCTACGGGCGCGACATCCTATGCCGTATCGCTCTCATTTGACGACGAGGCGACGAAGACCTTTGCAGAGGTTACATCGGCAAATGTCGGCAATGTCATCTATATCATATATGACGGCGATGTAGTCTCATCTCCGGTGGTTCAGGAGGCTATCACGGGCGGACAGTGCCAGATCAGCGGACTGACATCATATGAGGAGGCGGAAAATCTCGCGTCCACGATACGTATCGGCTCGCTCAAGCTGGAATTGGAGGAGCTGCGCAGCAATGTCGTCGGAGCCAAGCTCGGACAGGAGGCGCTTGCTTCGGCACTCAAGGCGGGTGCTATCGGACTTGCCATACTGGCGGTGCTTATGATCGTCGTATTCAGACTGCCGGGTCTGGCAGCTGTTATGGCGCTGATACTCTATGTGGCGCTGGAGATACTGCTGCTGGCGGCATTTAACGAAAACATCACACTGACGCTGCCCGGTATCGCGGGTATCGTACTCTCCATAGGTATGGCGGTAGATGCCAATGTCATCATATTCACCCAGATCAAGGAGGAGATAGGTGTCGGCAAGACAGTTCCCTCCGCGGTCAAGGCGGGCTTCAAGAGGGCGCTCTCGGCGATCGTCGACGGCAATATCACGACGCTCATAGCGGCGGTTGTGCTGATGGTCAAGGGTTCGGGTACCGTCATAGGCTTCGCGCAGACACTGGCGCTTGGTATAGTCCTCTCGATGTTTACCGCGCTCTTCGTGACCAGATTTATACTCTGGGCATTTATCGACTGCGGCTTTGACGATAAGAAGTACTTCGGCGAGATCGGCAAGAGAAAGACGATAGACTTCATCGGCAAAAAGAATATATTTATCGCAGTCTCTCTCGCCTGCATCGCGAGCGGCTTTATCTTCATGGGTATACACAGCGCGGGCGGCGGAGACATACTCAACTACGGTATAGATATCAAGGGCGGTACATCTACTGATGTGACCTTTAATGAGCCTATGACGCTGGAGCGCATAGACAGCGAGGTCAAGCCTGTCGTAGCCGAGGTGATCGGCACGGGCGTGGGAGATATCCAGGCGCAGACCGTAGCCAACTCCAACGAGGTCATCCTCAAGACCAGAAGTCTGAGCATGGAGGAGAGAGACGCTCTGCATGCGGCTCTTGCCGAGAAGTTCGGGGTGGATGAGAGCCTGATCACAGAGGAGAATATCTCCGGCGCTATCTCATCCGAGATGAAGTCGGACGCGCTGTGGGCGGTGCTGCTCTCGCTCGTATTCATGCTGGCATATATATGGATACGCTTCAAGGACTTTGCATTTGCGGCAGGCTCGGTCATCTGCCTGATACACGATGTGCTGGTGGTGCTGGCATTTTACTCCATCGTCAGCTGGACGGTCGGATCGACATTCATCGCCTGCATGCTGACACTGATCGGATATTCCATCAATGCTACCATCGTCATATTTGACCGCATCAGGGAGCATCTGGCACTCGAGCCGGATGCCGACAAGAAGGAGATCGCAAACCGCAGCATCACGGATACGCTCTCGCGCAGTGTATATTCGTCGCTGACGACCTTTATCATGGTTGCCGTGCTCTTCTTCCTGAGCGTCGCTTCCATCAAGGAGTTCGCGCTGCCCATCATGGTCGGCATCGTCTGCGGTACGTATTCGTCCGTATGCCTCGCGAGCGCTATCTGGTACATGCTCAGCAAGCGCCGCAGCAGTAAGAAGCAGGCGGAGAGCAAGGCGGCGAAGGCGTGACCTCCATGACATATACATACAAGATAGTGGCTCGCGACGGACTGGCCAAGCACGCCTCCGTAGATACCGTGCACGGACATATAGAGACGCCGGTATTTATGAATGTCGGAACCGTCGCCGCGATAAAGGGCGCCGTCTCCACGGATGATCTCAGAGAGATAGGCACGCAGGTCGAGCTGAGCAACACCTACCATCTGCACGTCAGGACGGGAGATGCGCTGATAAAGCAGTTCGGCGGTCTGCACAGGTTCATGAACTGGGATCGCCCGATACTGACGGATTCCGGCGGTTTTCAGGTATTCTCGCTGGCGGGTATGCGCAAGATCAAGGAGGAGGGCGTGACCTTCCGGTCGCATATCGACGGCCATCGGATATTTATGGGACCGGAGGAGAGTATGCAGATACAGTCTCATCTGGGCTCTACGATAGCGATGGCATTTGACGAGTGCGCGCCCGCTCTGGCGGATCGTAAGTATGTCGAGGACTCGGTAGCCAGAACGACTAGATGGCTGGCGCGGTGCAAGACGGAGATGGCGCGGCTCAATACCTTGGAGGATACGATCAACCGTGAGCAGCTCCTGTTCGGAATCAATCAGGGGGCTATATATGATGACATACGCATAGAGCACGCGGATATCATCTCGCAGATGGATATGGACGGATATGCCATCGGCGGGCTGGCGGTAGGAGAGACACATGAGCAGATGTATCACATACTGGACGTGACAGTGCCGCATCTGCCTGCGGATAAGCCGACATACCTGATGGGAGTGGGAACTCCCGCCAATATACTGGAGGGCATCAGCCGCGGCGTGGACTTCTTTGACTGTGTATATCCGACCAGAAACGGGCGGCACGGCAATGTTTACACAGATCACGGCAAGATGAATCTGTTCAACAAGAAGTACGAGCTGGATCCCCTGCCGATAGAGGAGGGCTGCGGATGCCCGGCATGCCGGTCGTACTCCAGAGCATATATCCGGCATCTGCTCAAGGCGGGGGAAATGCTGGGGATGAGGCTGTGTGTATTGCACAATCTGTATTTTTACAATAATATGATGGCACAGGCGCGGGAAGCGATAGACGCGGGGCGCTTTGAAAGCTATAAGGCTCAAAAATTAGGAGGATTTACCAATGAATAGTGTGATGGCAACTGGTACCGGTGGAGGCATGGGACTGATACTCATCTACATTGTATTTTTCGGAGCGCTGATGTATTTCATGTCATATCGCCCGCAGAAGAAGCAGCAGAAGAAGCATGACGAGATGATGGCGGGGCTGACTCCCGGCGATACGGTGCTGACATCGTCCGGCTTCTACGGCACGGTCATCGATATCACGGATGACATGGTGATCGTGGAGTTCGGCAACAACAAGAACTGCCGTATCCCCATGCAGAAGGCTGTCATCGTGGAGGTGGAGAAGCCGGTGAAGGTGGCCGAGGACAAGACGGATAACGATTCTAATAAAGCTAAGAAGGGCTAAGAAGTTACAGCCGGCAGACAGAAAGTGACAGTCAGCAGATGCATCTAAGGCATCGTGTTTTTGACAGAGCTTGTGCAGATACGGAATTGCGTATAGAAAAAGGAAAATCAAGCAAAAAGACGGAGCAGCGCTGCCCCGTCTTTTGAATTTGCAGGAAAACTTACGCCATCCTCGCCGCCATGCCCCTTTTTGTTGACAAAAGAGTACAGTATGGTAACATAGATGCATTACTGTACGCCCGGCAGGGCGGATTTATAGGGAGGTAAATATTTATGAAAAAGGTAATCAGTCTACTGCTTACAGCTTCGATGCTGTTTGCACTGACGGCCTGCGGCAGCTCGGGTTCGGGCACGACCGCGACCACCGCTGCGGCTACACAGGCTGCAGAGACGAGCGCTGCAGAGTCTGCGGATGCATCAGGCGCAGAGACAGGTGCTGAGACGAGCGCTGAGGCTGCTGCGGACGGCGAGACGTTCCACATCGGTATCGTAACCGGCTCCGTATCTCAGTCAGAGGATGACCGCCGCGGCGCGGAGGCATTCCAGGCTATGTACGGTGAGGATATGGTCAAGCTCGCCATCTATCCCGACAACTTCACCGAGGAGCTGGAGACGACGATCCAGACCATCGTCAACCTGTCGGATGATCCCGATATGAAGGCAATCATCGTAAACCAGGCAGTGCCCGGCACGACCGAGGCATTCCGCCAGATCAAGGAGAGACGCCCCGACATCCTCTGCCTCGCAGGCGAGTCACATGAGGATCTTCCCGAGATCGGTTCTGCTGCAGATCTTGTCTGCAACAACGACTTCGTAGCACGCGGCTACCTTATCATCCGTACAGCTCATGAGCTGGGCTGCGACACATTCGTTCATATCTCATTCCCGCGCCATATGGCATATGAGACCATGAGCCGTCGTGTAGCCATCATGCAGGCGGCATGCGAGGAGTTCGGCATGAAGTTCGTGCTTGAGACAGCTCCCGACCCGACATCCGATGTCGGCGTGGCAGGCGCTCAGGCATATATCCTCGAGAAGGTTCCGGAGTGGGTAGAGAAGTACGGCAAGAATGCTGCTTACTTCTGCACCAACGATGCTCATACAGAGCCGCTGCTCAAGCAGCTCCTCGAGTACGGCGGCTACTTCATCGAGGCTGATCTTCCTTCACCGCTGATGGGATATCCGGGCGCTCTGGGTCTGGATCTGACAGAGGAGGCAGGAGACTTCGAGAAGATCCTCGCCAAGGTTGAGTCTGCCATCGTTGAAAAGGGCGGTGCAGATCACTTCGGTACATGGGCATATTCATACGGATATACCGTATCCGCAGGTCTGGCACAGCACGCTATGAATGTCATCAAGGGTGAGAGCGAACTTTGCGACATCGACGATATCGCCAAGGCATATCAGGTATTCTCACCGAAGGCTGCATGGAACGGCTCCAACTACACCAATGCGGAGACAGGCGTCAAGGCTGACAACACGTTCCTTGTATATCAGGATACCTATATCATGGGCGATCCCGGACATTTCATGGGATCTACAGAGATCGAGGTTCCGGAGAAGTACTTCACTATCAAGTGATGAAGCACAGTGCGGCAGTGAGGGAGATGCATATCTCCCGAGCTTCCAAGTGATCATGACAGGGGGAGGCCCGACTTCCCCCTGTTTTTAGGTAGGTAGGGCATATGACAAATGAACATGCTCCGTTACTGGAGATGCGGGGAGTCAAAAAGGACTTCTTCGGCAATCAGGTACTAAACGATATCAATATAACACTGGAAGAGGGCAAGGTACTCGGGCTCGTCGGCGAAAACGGCGCGGGCAAGAGCACCTTGATGAAGATACTGTTCGGCATGGATGTCATCCGCGAGACCGGAGGGTACGGCGGCGACATACTGGTCAACGGCGAGAAGGTGATGTTCTCCACCCCGTTCGACGCGCTCAAGGCGGGCATAGGCATGGTGCATCAGGAGTTCTCTCTGATACCGGGCTTTACCGCGACGGAGAACATCCTGCTCAACCGTGAGCCTCAGAAAAAGAGCGTCATCTCCGAGATATTCGGCGAGAGGCTCAACACGCTCGACTACAAGGAGATGGACAGGCGCGCCGATCAGGCGATAGAGAAGATGGGCGTGCAGATAGATCCCAAGATGGTCATCAGCGACATGCCCGTAGGGCATAAGCAGTTCACCGAGATAGCCCGCGAGCTGAGCAAGGAGCAGCTCAAACTCCTGATACTCGACGAGCCGACCGCCGTCCTGACGGAGAAGGAGGCTCAGGCGCTGCTTGACTCCATCCGCGGCATGGCGTCCAAGGGCATCGCGGTCATATTTATCACGCATCGTCTGCAGGAGATACTCTCGGTTTGCGACAATGTAGTCGTCATGCGCGACGGCATCATAGTAAAGGACGTGCCTGCGGCGGACACCAATGTATCCGAGATCACGAAATGGATGGTCGGGCGCAATGTAGCCTCCGGCGCGGACGCGGACGATGTGCGTGACTTCTCCGACATGAATACAATCATGTCCATCAGAAATCTGTGGGTGGATATGCCCGGAGAGATCGTGCGTGATGTCAATCTGGATATCAAGGAGGGCGAGATACTGGGCATAGGCGGTCTCGCCGGACAGGGCAAGCTCGGCATACCCAACGGCGTCATGGGTCTGTACGAGGCGGGCGGCAGCGTGGAGTTCGACGGCGAGCAGATCCCGCTGAACAACCCGCGCAAGTGCCTTGACAGCTCGCTGGCATTTGTCTCCGAGGATCGCCGCGAGGTAGGTCTCCTGCTGGACGAGACGCTGGAGTGGAATATAGCATTTCCCGCGATGCAGATACAGGGCAAGTTCCTGAAGAAGTATCTGGGCGGGCTCGTCACATGGCGTGACGAGCAGGCGATGCATGATGTGACGCAGAAGTATATAGACGAGCTCAAGATCAAGTGCATGGGCTCCTCTCAGAGGGCGCGCGAGCTGTCGGGAGGCAATCAGCAGAAGGTCTGCCTCGCCAAGGCATTTACCCTGCAGCCCAAGTTCCTGTTCGTATCGGAGCCGACGCGAGGCATAGATGTCGGCGCCAAGGCGCTGGTGCTCAACGCTCTCAAGAAGTTCAATCGCGACAACGGCGTCACCGTCGTGATGATCTCCTCCGAGCTGGAGGAGCTGCGCCAGACCTGCGACCGCATAGCCATAGTATCGGGAGGACGTGTAGCGGGCATCCTCCCGGCGACCGAGTCGTCAGAGGCATTTGGCGCACTGATGGTCAGCCAGGTCAAGTAAAGGAGGACAGATCATGAACAATCAGGAAAATAATGATGAGATGCTGTCCCGGCTCAAGCCGACGCTCGCACAGAGGATACAGGGGATGCTGCTCGCCTTCGGACTGCCGCGTCTGATCATAGCCTGCTTCCTGCTGCTGCTGTTTATCATGGCGCCGCTGGTGGGCTGCAATCTGGCGATGCAGATAACCAATACCATCAATCGCTTCAGCTGGAACGCGGTGCTGGTGCTGGCGATGGTGCCGATGGTGCACTCCGGCTGCGGACTGAACTTCGGACTGCCGCTGGGCATCATATCGGGACTTCTGGGAGCGACGCTCTCCATAGAGCTGGGATTTACGGGCGCGATGAGCTTTTTGATGGCGGCTGTCATAGCGACTCCCTTTGCTGTCATCCTGGGAGGCGGCTACGGGTTCCTGCTCAACAAGATCAAGGGCGGCGAGATGATGATAGCGACATATGTCGGATTTTCCAGTGTGTCGCTCATGTGCATGATGTGGCTGCTGCTGCCGTATACCAGCCCGACCATGGTCTGGGGACTGTCGGGCAGTGGACTGCGTACGACGATCTCGCTGGAGGGATTCTATGACAAGGTGCTCGCGAACGTGCTCAATATCACGATAGGAGACCTTTCCATCCCGACGGGAAGTCTTCTGTTCTTCGCACTGCTGGCATTTGCCGTATGGGCATTTCTGCATACGAAGACCGGCACGGCGATGACGGCGGTCGGCTCCAATCCGACATTTGCCCGCGCCTGCGGCGTAAATATAGACAGGATGCGCCTGATATCGGTCATCCTCTCGACGTGGCTGGCTGCGATAGGCATACTGGTATATGAGCAGGGCTTCGGCTTCGTGCAGCTCTATATGGCGCCCTTTAACATGGCGCTTCCGGCGGTATCTGCCATCCTCATCGGAGGCGCGTCCGTCAACAAGGCATCCATCACCAATGTCATCATAGGCACATTCCTCTTCCAGGGGATAGTCACGATGACACCTACCGTCATGAATTCCATGTTCCATATGGATATGAGCGAGGTCATCCGTATGATAGTTTCCAACGGCATGATCCTGTATGCTCTGACGAGAAAGACGGAGGGAGCAAAATGAAGAAGAACAACAAGGGCATCAGCATCGCAGAGCTGCTGCGCAACAACTCCGTTCCGCTTATGTTCGTGCTCATATGCGCAGGCTTTATCCCGCTTTCGGGATTTTCGGCAGGATATCTGCTCAATGAGATATTTACCCGTATCGGGCGCAATGCATTTCTCATACTGAGCCTTCTCATCCCCATCATGGCGGGCATGGGACTGAACTTCGGTATGACGCTGGGTGCGATGGCGGGTGAGATAGCGCTGATATTTGTCGCCGACTGGCAGATCTGGGGTATCCCGGGTGTAGTGCTTGCGATGATCATATCCATACCGTTTTCCGTGCTGCTGGGAGCCTTCTGCGGCAAGATGCTCAATCTGGCGCGCGGACGCGAGATGGTCACGAGCTATATCATCAGCTATTTCATCAACGGTGTATATCAGCTGGTCGTGCTCTATATGATGGGCTCGATCATCCCGATCATCCACTCGTCCATCAAGCTGCCCAGAGGCTACGGCGTGCGCAATACCGTGAGCCTGCTGAATATGCGTCAATGCCTCGACGATCTGCTGGCGGTGCGCATACTCGGAGCGAAGTTCCCTGTATTTACGATGATACTGGTTGCACTGCTGTGCCTGTTCATCATCTGGTTTAGGCGGACGAAGCTGGGACAGGACATGCGCGCGGTAGGTCAGGACATGGAGGTGGCGCGAGACGCGGGCATAGATGTGGAGAGAACAAGAATCATCGCGATAGTGATGTCTACGGTATTTGCCGGCTTCGGCATGATCATATATCTCCAGAACATGGGCAATCTCTCGACGTACAGCTCACATTCGCAGATAGGTATGTTCTGTATCGCGGCGCTGCTGGTCGGCGGTGCATCGGTGGATAAGGCATCCATCGGCAATGTATTCCTCGGCGTGGTGCTCTTCCACCTGATGTTCATCGTGGCGCCCTCGGCGGGAGCAGCGATCACGGGAGACTCCATGATAGGAGAGTATTTCCGAGTGTTCATGTCATACGGCGTCATCACGCTGGCGCTCATCATGTATGAGACCAAGAAGCGCCGCATCAAAAGCTCCGCGGGACAGGCGCTCGCGCAGGCACAGCAGGAGGAGGCGAAGAAACATGAAAACAGCTAAGCGTACCCTCGTGCTTCGTATAGCGGCGGTGCTGATACTGATAGTCATAGGCGTCATCATGGCGATCATAGGACGCGGTCATACGGTATATATCGACAACAAGACGCTGGAGTACGGCGGTCAGACCTATGAGACACCGTATAAGGTGGTAGTGAGTGTGGACGGGGAGCAGGTCGCCAAGCTCTACAAGAGAGAGCGCGGCAGCTCGACATGCATCGGTCAGAGCTTCACCATGACGCTTGATATCACGCAGGAAAAGGGCGGCGAGGAGACCTCGCAGACAGTGACGATAGCCCTGCCGTATAACATGGACGGCATCATCGTCAATCTGCCGGGATATCTCGCTGGACTGCCCGAGGAGGCGTGGATGTCGGAGTTCATCGCCGCACCCGAGACGGAGACCGAGGCAGAGACCTCGGCGGGCGAGGACGGCCTGGAAGGCATGGACGGTATGGATGGTATGGACGGCTTTGACATAGGCGAGCCG
>CAVJQN010000148.1:6319-11312 GCA_963651635.1 Agathobacter sp. | reverse complement strand
AGATAGAGAGCGTCATCATGGAGCTGCCCTATGTACTGGAGTGCGGTGTATCCGCTGCGCCCGATCCCGTCCGGGGTCAGGTGGTCAAGGCGAGCATCGTGCTGGTCAAGGGTACGGAGCCGAGCGATGAGCTGGCGGCAGAGATACAGACATATGTCAAGACGCATACCGCGCCGTATAAGTATCCGCGGATAGTGGTATTTCGGGACAGCCTTCCCAAGACAACAAGCGGCAAGATCATAAGACATGAACTATAAGAGAGTGACGCTGCTGAGCGGTCACTACGGCAGCGGCAAGACAGGCATAGCCGTAGCGATGGCGATGGAGCAAAAAAAGAGATATGAGCGGGTGGCCATAGCGGATCTGGATATAGTCAATCCGTACTTTCGCACGAAGGACTCGCAGGAGGAGCTGGAGGCGGCGGGGATCAGGCTGATATGCTCGAAATATGCCAACTCCAACGTGGATCTTCCGGCGCTTCCCGATGAGATGTATTCCATCATCGACGAACCGGATCAGCATGTCATCATCGATGTCGGCGGAGACGACAGAGGAGCTCTCGCGCTGGGACGCATCGCGCCGGCGCTGCTGGAGGAGGATGACTACGACATGTATATGGTCATCAACATGTACAGACCGCTGACGAGGACGCCCGAGGACACATATGCCATACTGCGGGAGATAGAATATGCGTGCGGGATGCCATTTACCGGGCTGATAAACAATTCCAATCTGGGGCATCTGACGCAGGCGGAGGATGTGCTCGCATCTGCGGGATATGCCGCGGGAGTGGCACAGCTGACGGGTCTGCCGCTGGCGGCGACCACGGTGAGAGGGGAGCTTTACGGAGAGCTGGAGGGACGGATCGAGGAGCTGTATCCCGTCAGTATCCGAAGAAAGATATTTGAGTACTATAAGGAGGGTAGTAATCAATGGCAAAGCTGACATTCAACACGGACAATTGCAAGGGCTGCGGTCTATGCGTAGACGCGTGTCCCAAGCATCTGCTGCAGCTGTCCAAGGATCGGATCAACAGGAAGGGACACCATCCCGCCGAGATCACGGATCAGGAGGCATGCGTGGCATGCGCGTCATGCGCGATCATGTGTCCCGACTGTATCATCACTATCGAGAAATGAGGTGAGCATATGGCAGAAAAGGTATTGATGAAAGGAAATGAGGCGATAGCCGAGGCTGCTATACAGGCGGGATGCAGGCACTACTTCGGATATCCCATCACGCCGCAGACGGAGATCGCCGCGTATATGGCAAAGAGGATGCCCAAGATCGGGGGCACGTTCCTCCAGGCGGAGTCCGAGATAGCCGCTATCAACATGGTATACGGAGCCAGCTCCGCGGGCAAGAGGGTGATGACATCCTCGTCTTCGCCCGGCATCTCCCTCAAGAGTGAGGGTCTGTCATATCTGGCAGGCGCGGATCTTCCGGCGGTCGTGGTCAACGCGCAGAGGGGCGGTCCCGGTCTGGGAGGCATACAACCGAGCCAGTCCGACTACTGGCAGGCGACCAAGGGCGGAGGTCACGGCGACTATCATATGATAGTGCTCGCGCCCTCGTCCGTGCAGGAGATGGCGGAGCTGACGATCAAGGCATTTGACCTGTCGGATAAGTACCGCATGACGGCGATGGTGCTGGCGGACGGAACCATAGGTCAGATGATGGAGCCGGTATCCTTTGATCTGGATATCGCGCCCGCGCCCGACAAGCCGTGGGCGACTACGGGTACGGGGATGAAGCGCCCGCACAATGTCATCAACTCGCTGTTCCTCGTGCCGGAGCAGCTAGAGCGCGGCAATATCGCCAGATATGAGAAGTACGATCTGGTAAAGAAGAACGAGGCGGAGGCTGAGGAGTATCTGGTCGAGGATGCGGATGTGGTCATAGTGGCATTTGGTATCGCGGCGCGTGTCTCCAAGAACGCGGTCAATGAAGCAAGGGCAAACGGCATAAAGGCAGGACTGATCCGTCCCGTCACGCTGTGGCCGTTCCCGGATGAGATACTGAAGAAGGCAGCGGGACACGCTAGTCAGTTCATCAGCGTGGAGCTGTCTATGGGACAGATGATAGAAGATGTAAGGCTCGCGATAGAGTGCCGGCGCCCCGTGACGCTGTGCAGCAGAGTCGGCGGCATGATACCGTCGCCCGCACAGGTATATCAGGCGATAGTCGCGGCGCAGGAAGGAGGAAAGGGCTGATGGCAGTAGTATTTGAAAGACCTCATTCACTGGTGGATATCCCGCTTCATTACTGTCCGGGATGCACACACGGCATCATACACCGTCTCGTGGCGGAGGCTATGGACGAGCTGGATATAGAGGGGCGCACGGTGGGCATAGCGCCCGTCGGCTGCGCGGTCATGGCATATGATTACTTCAACTGCGATATGATAGAGGCGGCGCACGGACGCGCTCCGGCGGTGGCTACAGGAGTAAAGAGGGCGAACCCGGACAATATCGTCTTTGCATATCAGGGCGACGGAGATCTGGCGTCTATCGGTACGGCGGAGACGGTGCACTCCGCGGCAAGGAATGAGAATATCACGATCATCTTCATCAACAATGCCATCTACGGCATGACAGGCGGACAGATGGCTCCGACCTCGCTGCCGGGTCAGGTCACGCAGACCTCTCCCTACGGGCGCGACCCGAAGCTGTGCGGATATCCCGTCAAGGTATGCGAGATGCTCTCACAGCTCGACGGACCGGAGTATCTGGAGAGAGTAGCGGTCAACAGTGTCAAGAATGTCAGGGCGGCAAAGAAGGCTATCAAGAAGGCATTTCAGAATCAGCTCGAGGGCAGGGGCTTCTCGCTCGTGGAGGTCATCTCCGCGTGCCCGACGAACTGGGGCATGACGCCGCAGAAGGCGCTGGAATGGATAGATGAGGCGATGATCCCGTACTATCCGCTCGGAGTATATAAGGATCGCAGCGCGGGCATCACGGCTGCCGGAAAGGAGGCGTGAGATGACCAGAGAATATCTTTTCGCAGGATTCGGAGGGCAGGGTCTGCTGTTCTCCGGCAAGGTGCTCGCGTACAAGGCGCTCCTTGAGGGCAAGAATGTCAGCTGGCTGCCGTCCTACGGACCTGAGATGCGCGGAGGCACGGCGAACTGCTCCGTCATCATCAGCGACGATCCGGTCGGCGCGCCGATCATAGACCGCCCCGATGTGCTGGTGGCGATGAACCTGCCCTCGCTGGACAAGTACGAGCCTGCGGTCAAGCCCGGCGGCATCATCGTAGTAGACTCCAGCCTCATAGAGCGCAGCGTTGCTAGAGATGACGTGCAGGTATACTATCTCCCCGCCACGTCCATGGCGAGCGATGCAGGCACGCCGACGCTTGCCAACATGATCCTCATGGGTCGGCTCCTCGACGTCCTCGGCGAGTACGACGAGGAGATGGTAGACAAGGCGCTGGGCAAGTGCATCTCCGCCAGACACGCGGATCTGTTCGACGCGAACAGGAAGGCGATGGAGGCGGGAAGGGGATATAAGGGGGAAGATGTTTGATACCTGATTGCTTCGCGCTGAGCACTCGTGTTCTGCTATCGCGAAGCGAGAGCAGACTACAGAGTGCCATGTGATAGCAGCCCACGATTGACGAGTGCACAGCACGAAGTCAGAGTGGATTGCTGCGAACCACGAGCTATTTACTCATGCTCGTGCCTTAGTATCACATCCTTTGTTATTTATATGTCAAAAAGAGAAAACATGATATAATGACCCGGGCGGTCGGACAGCTGCGAGAGCGGCGTCTGTGCCGTGCCGGGTCATTGGCATTTTAAGCATACATTTGCGGCGGAAGGGGAGGATATGACACTGAATGTGATAGATCTGCATTGCGATACGATCATGCACTTCTACAAGGGCGAGCATCTCACGCAGATGGAGAGCTGCCATATAAACAAGGATAAGCTCATCCGGGGAGGCGTGATGGCGCAGTGCTTTGCCATCTTCACGCCGACGGGAGAGAGCGCGGCAAAGTGGTATACGGGCGGTCCCGGAGTATATTTCAAGAAAGCCTATGAGAGCTACCAGAGGGAGCTGGAACAAAACAGCGACTGGCTGCTGCCCGCATATACGGCAGAGGACATCGAGGCGCATGCTGCCGCAGGCAAGGTCAGCGCCGTGCTGACGGTGGAGGACGCGGTCACGCTGGAGGGCAGGATAGACAATGTGAAGCGCTTCTATGATCTGGGCGTGCGCATCATGGGCATCACCTGGAATCATGAAAATGAGCTTGGATATCCGAACAGCGCCGACCCGGAGCTGCACGGCAGAGGTCTCAAGCCATTCGGCATGGAGGTGATGGAGCGGTGCAATGAGCTGGGCATAGTGCTGGATGTATCGCATCTGAGCGAGGGCGGCTTCTGGGATATTGCGAACAATACGAAGAAGCCCTTTATGGCTACTCACTCCTGCGCGAGAGCCATCTGCCCGCACCAGAGGAATCTGACGGACGAGCAGATCAGGGCTGTCGCGGACAAGGCGGGCGTGATAGGGGTTAACTATTACGGTCTGTTCCTGAACGGCTCACAGCCGGACGGGGGATGCACCGCGTCATACGAGGATATCATCCGTCATCTGAGGCATATGAGGGATGTCGGAGGCATCGATGTGCTGGCACTGGGCTCTGATTACGACGGTATGCGCACGCAGATGGAATGGGGCGACGCGGGCGGCAACCAGAAGCTGCTGGCTGAGCTTGAGAGGGCATTTACCCCGGCGGAGATCGACAAGATATCGCATGAGAACGCGCTGCGGGTGCTGCGGGAGCAGTGAGAGGGCAATGCAGCGGGGGTAATTGTTTGAGCATATCGTCGCTGCTGCGCGAATCTGAAAAAAAGACGGGAAGCAAGAGACGGGAAGTAAGAAACGGAAGGCAGTAAAAACGGAAAGCAATAAAAGCGGAAAGCAACAGAAAGCGGAAAGCAAAAAAGACCGGTGAAGACTACCACCGGAACGAAGAGGAGGAC
>CAVJQN010000148.1:0-6309 GCA_963651635.1 Agathobacter sp. | reverse complement strand
AAAGCAATAAAAACGAAAAGCAATAAAAACGAAAAGCAACAGAAATCGGAAAGCAAAGAAAGACCGGCAAGGACTACCACCGGGATGAAGAGGAGGACGATATGGCACAGTTACTTACGGGAGCACCGGCAGCGGCGGATGTGAAGCAGAGAGTGGCTCAGCTGATGGAGGAGCACGGATTGAAGGAGAACCCTCCGGTGCTGGAGATCATCCGTGTCGGCGAGGCGGAGGACGATCTGACATATGAGAGAAGCGCGATAAAGCGCATGGAGCAGCTCGGCATCGGTGTGAAGGTCGTCGCTATCGTAGATGACGGCGGCGCGGTGAAGGTGACGGCTGGCGGAGTGTGCGACAGTGCATATACCGGTATGACGACAGAGCAGGCTGTAAAGGCGGCAGTGGAGAATGCGAACCATGACGCGCAGGTGAGCGGCGTACTGTTCCTGATGGAGACGGGATATGCGAAGATCGCGCGTGAGATACTGGCTCCGGCGAAGGATATCGACGGATGCACGACAGGCTCTATGGCGGGTATATATGCGGGCACGGAGCTGGGATTTGCGCCGTGTACCGCGCAGGCATGCATAGAGATACTGGACCACTACGGCATAGAGATAGCGGGAAAGCGTGCCGCGGTCATAGGTCGCTCGACCGTCATCGGCAGACCGGTAGCCATGATGCTCATGCATCGCAACGCGACGGTGACAATATGCCATACCAAGACCGTAGATCCGGCGGCCATAGCGCGTCAGGCGGATATCGTGATCGCATGCTGCGGCCGTGCGCGCAATGTAGGCAAGGAATATGCCGCTCCCGGACAGACCATCATCGATGTCGGCATCAACTGGGACGAGGCGCAGGGCAAGCTGGTAGGCGATGTGGACTTCGATGCGGTAGAGCCGATAGTAGACGCTATCACTCCTGTGCCCAAGGGTGTCGGAGCAGTGACCACGAGTGTGCTGGCACTGCATGTGGTGCAGGCGGCACTGAGACAGAAAGCATGACATACGAGCAGGCATATGAATATCTCAACCGGCACGGATGGAGCAAGACCAAGAACGGCTTTGCACGGGCACAGGCGCTGATGAAGGCGCTGGGCGACCCGCAGAAAAAGCTGCGCTTCATCCATGTGGCGGGCACGAACGGCAAGGGCAGCACCTGTGCGATGCTGGAGTCCGTCATGCGCCGTGCGGGTTATACGACGGGGCTGTTCCCAAGCCCTTTTATAGAAGACTTCACGGAGCGCATACAGGTCAACGCGGAGAATATCTCCAGAGAGGATCTGGCGAGGCTCACAGAGGTCGTCGCGGAGGCGGCCGATCGTCTGGAGGATCATCCGGCACATTTCGAGCTGATCACGGCGATAGGCATGCTGTACTTCGCGGAGCGCGGATGTGATATAGTGATACTCGAGGTCGGCATGGGCGGAGAACGCGATGCTACCAATGTGATAGATGCGCCTGAGGTCGCCGTGATATGCAATATCGGTCTGGATCATACGGAGCAGCTGGGCGATACGGTCGAGAAGATAGCGGCTGTCAAGGCAGGCATCATCAAGCCGGGAGCGGATGCAGCAGTATATGACAATATCCCGTCCGTGCTCGAGGTGATAAAAAAAAGAGCCGACAGGGAGCACTGCCGGATGCATCTCGCATCGGATATAGAGATCGTGCCGGTATCATCCGATCTGCACGGGCAGAGATTTACCGCGCGGGGTATCGAGTACAGGCTCTCGCTTCTCGGAAGCCATCAGCTGAAAAATGCGCAGACCGCGCTCATGACGATACAGGTCATGAGAGAGCGGGGCTGGAGGATACCGGACAGCGCCGTACAGGAGGGACTGAGCAGCGTGAGCTGGCCGGTGCGATTTGAGGTGATGAGCTATGATCCCGTGTTCATCATCGACGGAGGACACAATCCGCAGTGTGCGCAGGCGATGGGTGAGAGCATAGCGCAGTATTTCCCAGGTCAGAGGGTCACGATGCTGATAGGTATGCTGGCGGATAAGGACTATAAGGAGTCCATCAGGCAGATCATACCGTATGCGGCAGAGTGCGTGACTATCACGCCGGACAATGACCTGCGTGCGCTGTCGGCGCACGAGCTGGCGGAGGCGATACGCGCCGAGGGATGTCCCGCGGAGGCGGTCGAGGCGCAGGACGCATGTGCGTCTGTGAGAGAGGCGATAAAGCTGGCTCTGTCCAAGGGCAGACCGGTGGTGGCATTCGGCTCGCTCTACGCGGCGGGGACGATCAGGTCGTGCTATCGGGAGATGTACGGCAATCATAGGAACGAGGAAGAAGTGTGATGAAAGAGAAGCTAAGCCGCAGTGAGTATGTATATATAGCCAGTATGCTGTTCGGTATGTTCTTCGGCGCGGGCAATCTGATATTCCCCGTGCATATGGGACAGATGGCGGGCAGCAATGTCTGGCCTGCGGTGGTCGGATTTTGTGTGACGGGTGTGGGTATACCGTTGCTGGCGGTAGCGGCGCTGGGCATCAGCCGTTCGAGCGGCCTGTTTGAGCTGGGATGCCGCGTGGGACGGCCTTACTCGCTGTTCTTCACCTGTATGCTTTATCTGACGATAGGACCGTTTTTCGCCATCCCCAGATGCGCGACCACATCTTTTACGGTCGGGCTGGAGCAGGTGCTCCCGTCGGGTGGCAATACGGCGATGTATCTGCTGATATTCTCTTTTATATTCTTCGCCGCGGCGCTCTTTTTCTCGCTCAGACCGGGCAAGATACTCATATGGGTCGGAAAGGTACTCAATCCGAGCTTTCTCGTCTTTCTGGGCATACTGGTCGTCGTCGCGATGATGAATCCGGGGGCGCGTATAGGCGAGGTGGCGCCGGAGGGCGGCTATGCGTCGCAGGCATTTGTCACGGGCTTTCTGGAGGGCTACAACACGATGGATGCTTTGGCGGGACTTGCCTTCGGCATCGTGGTCGTTCAGGTCATCCGGGGTCTCGGGGTGACGGATCCCGATGCCGTCGCGTCAAGCACTGTACATGCAGGGATATTCAGCTGCATATTTATGGCATTTATCTATATCGCGGTGACGCTGGTGGGAGTGCAGAGCCGCGGTCTCTTTGAGACCTCGGCAAACGGAGGCATAGCGCTCGCGCAGATCGCGCAGCACTATCTCGGGGATGCGGGTTTGCTGGTTCTGGCAGCGACGGTCACGCTGGCGTGCCTGAAGACCTCGGTGGGGCTTATCACCAGCTGCGCGGAGGCATTTACGGGGATATTTCCCAAGGGTCCGTCGTACCGCGTCTGGGCTATCATCTTCAGCGCTGTGTCCTTCACCTTCGCCAACTTCGGTCTGAATAACATCATAGGCTATTCGATACCGGTGCTGATGTTCCTGTATCCGCTGGCATGTACGCTGATATTGCTGTCCCTGTGCGGGAGGCTTTTTGACTATGACAGGGCGGTATTTGTATGGACGACGGCGCTCACGCTCGTGGCGGCGCTCTATGACCTCATCGTGTCGCTCCCGGCGGATATATACAACGCGCTGGGAGGCGACGCGATCAAGGCATTCGTGACGGGTGTACTGCCGTTTGCCGGAATAGGACTGGGCTGGATATGCCCCGCGCTGGCAGGGCTGGTCATCGGGCTGGCGGTGAGAGCGGCGAGGAAAGCCAGATAGCGTGATACGCAGCGATGTTTACCAAAGAAAAGCCGCGGCATATGGGTCGCGGCTTTTCATCATATGTGTACGATGATACAAATTTCAATGAGTGAAGGTTTGCTGAACAGTTCGATGCTGACTGTCCGTCCCGGCACCTGCCTGCATCCGTCCCGCGCGCAGCTCGTGGAAAAATGACTTCATCATCTGCGAGCACTCATCACCGAGCACGCCCGATGTGACATCGACCTGATGATTGAAGCCCTTTTCATGCATCATATCGAGCACCGATCCGCAGCAGCCCGCCTTGGGATTCATGCATCCGATGACCAGCCTCGGTATACGCGCCTGTACTATGGCGCCGGCGCACATCGGGCACGGCTCGAGCGTCACATACATCGTGCAGCCCTCGAGTCTCCAGTCGCCCAGCACACTGCATGCCTTGCGGATGGCGCGTATCTCGGCATGCGCCAGTGTGCTGTGGTCGGTGACGCGCCGGTTGTAGCCTCTGGCTATGATCCTGTCCTCATATACGATGACGCAGCCGATAGGCACCTCACACAGCCGTCTGGCTCTGCGCGCCTGAAGTATAGCCTGCTTCATATAATATTCGTCTGTCATGAATTCTTCCCTTTTTATTCACCTTTTTGTGCATCGAATGAGATAATATGTATGATATGATACTAGGGTCGAAAAGTGCAAGCCCGCGAGGCAAGCTTGCTTGCATGAGCAGGCTTGACCTTGAGACCCGCCAAACATGAGTAAGTAGGCGCGGTTCGCCGTTTCCGTTCTGCCTTCGTGCTATGCACTCGGCAATCACGGACGGCTATCGCATGGGCAGTGCTAATGCTTGTCTGTGGCACTATGTGCCTTGACAAGCAAAGCCACTGCCGCAGGAGGATGATATGCCGAAGATACTGGTATGTGATGATGACAAGGAGATAGTCGAGGCTATCAATATATATCTCTCGTCGGAGGGCTTTGATGTCGTGCCCGCCTATGACGGCACGGAGGCGCTGAAGATACTGGAGAGCGAGGATATCGACCTTCTGGTGCTCGATGTGATGATGCCGGGGATGGACGGTATACGCACGACATTGAAGATACGTGAGACGAGTGCGATACCGATCATCATACTCAGCGCGAAGTCGGAGGATCAGGACAAGATCCTCGGGCTCAATATCGGTGCCGACGACTACCTGACCAAGCCGTTCAATCCCATGGAGCTGGTGGCGAGGGTGAAGTCCCATCTGCGCCGCTACAAGACACTGGGCAATATCAGCGGTGAGCCGAACTCCAAGATATTTACCTGCGGGGATCTGACGATCAATGACGATACCAAGGAGGTCACTGTCAACGGCGAGGCGGTCAAGCTCACTCCCATCGAGTACAATATACTGCTGCTGCTGGTGAAGAACCCGGGCAAGGTATTCTCCATCGACGAAATCTATGAGCAGATATGGAACGAGGAGGCTATCGGCGCGGACAATACCGTCGCAGTCCATATACGTCATATCCGCGAGAAGATAGAGATAGATCCGCGCAATCCGCGCTATCTCAAGGTCGTATGGGGTGTGGGGTACAAGGTCGAGAAGCAGTAGATATGAACGGTCGCGAACAGAAAATCTATCTCATCAGGAAGATCCTGCTGTTTATCATACACGGCGCGGCTCTGGCAGCATTTGCCATAGGCGTCGTGATGATTTATTCCAATGAAAACTTCAAAAAGGGCTTCACGCGCATGAACAACGAGGTCTATGAGGACTCGTTGGTGTTCGTGGAGCAGTTTGAGAATGACATAGTCTATATCACGGACTATATAGCTACACGAGATACCTTTGAGACACGCGGCGTGCTCGATCTGGACAAGCATATACTGGAGGTCGAGGACGGACCGCTGGAGAACGGCGAATATACGATACAGGAGGTCATCACCAGAGCGCGGCGGCTGGGATATTACTTCGACGAGAACTACCAGCTGCAGAAGAGTCCCGCAGCCGAGGACAATCCCGATATCAGCGATCAGGTCATCGTCGACTGGGACAACTACGACCCCAATCATGTCTATTCCGGACCGGACGACGCATATATGACATGGGATGATTTCGTCAAGGATATGCTGGGCAAGCTGAGCCGGTATACCATCGCATATGACCGCCTGTACTCGGATCCTGTCAACGTGGTCTTCTATGCCATGAGCGACGATGATATATATGCCAACCGCGATCTGGAGGATCAGGTGCAGTCGGCTGTGGATATAAGCAGCGTATCCGGTGCAGTGCCTGCCGCTATGCACGCGTCTGTCGGGGGAAATGCGGGCATCTCGGCGCAGACACATACGGGAGAGACGCAGACAGCGGCAGAGACAGAGGCAGAAGCAAAGGCAGAAGCAGAGGCAGAAGCAAACTCTTCCGGATCATCGCCAAGAGCCTCAAGCACGGTCTCCCGTGATACGCCGATAGGCGTCACGGATACCAATCAGGGCATCAGCTCCAGAGATGACAAGCTCTCGCAGAACGAGGAATATGAGAACTACGAGGAGCATTTCAAGGCGGCATCCGATATCGTCAAGAGCCTCGGACGGTATGCAATCATCGAATCCGACTATCTCCTGACCGACACAAATCTCGCAAGAGTCCCGGAAAATATAGCATATCTGTCGGCGAAGGTACT
>CAVJQN010000147.1:0-8686 GCA_963651635.1 Agathobacter sp. | reverse complement strand
GCTTATACGCGGACAGACCTCACCGACAGGCTCCATGAAAATGCAGGCTTCAGGACGGATTACGAGATAATCAGTGAGGTCAACATGCGTAAAATCATCCGTCAGACCAAAAAGAAATGACACCGCCATGCACTCTGCTACGAAATGGCTTAACACCGCGGTTTTCAAGATCAAAGCTTCTGCACCGGCAGAAGCTACCGATTCAAGTAGCATGTGCGAACAAAACATCTAAAAGTGATAATATATAGCTACATTTTTGAAGGTTAAAAACAGGCTGGAAGCCGCTTAACTAAGCGATTTCCAGCCTGAGTGCTGTAAAAGATGGGATTGTAAACCAATCCGACAGATTTGGCAATTCCAACCCGACAGATTTTGAGTTTTCAATCCGACGGATTTGCCAGCATCTCGTTGGCGAAGACATCGCGCGCTATATCTATCAGATCTCTCTCGGGTCGTCCCAGATACTGATCCTTGCGGTAGAACATATGGATATCCCAGGTCTGAGGCTTATCTCCCAGCGAGAACAGCTCGACCTCGCCTCCCGGGTGCGCCATCCGGGTCGTATAGTACGGCACTATGGCACAGCCCATGCCGGTAGCAGCCATGCGATAGCAGCTGATATTGCTGGTAAATTCCATGCTGACAGGCGGATGTATGCCGTTCCTGCGAAACCATCCGTCTGTAAATCTGCGCAGGGCGTGCGCCTGAGATATGGTGAAGAATGGCATGTCCTTCAGATATGCGGGCTTTATGAATATGCCGGAGCTGTCGCGGGCTTTTCGTGAAAGCCTGCCTTTCTTCGCCGCCAGCACCAGCTCCTCCGAGTAGATAAGCTCACTCTCCAGTCCCGCGGTCTCGCCCTCCCACTCGGCAGGAAGCAGTATCAGATCGACGCGCCCGTCGCGCAGAGCCTCTATCAGCCGCTGCCCGCTGTCTGCATGAAAGTCCAGCGTGATACCGGGATAGCGCTCGGAGAATACCGGCATCAACCGGGGGACGGTGTAGGACTCCCTGTTGCGGGAGATACCCACAGACAGACGTCCCGTCATATGATCCGTGATATCACGCAGCTCCTTCATGAGACGGCTGTTCTCGCGCAGGATATGTCCTGCGCTCTCGATGTAGCATCGACCGGCATATGTCAGGCTCAGCGGGGTGGTGGAGCGGTCAAAGAGCTGTACGCCGAGCTCCGCCTCCGTGGCTTTCAGATAGTGACTGAGCGCGGACTGCGAGATATACAGCGAGTCAGCGGCTCGCGTGATGCTTCGATGCTCGGCTATGGCCATGATATACTGAAACTGTCTGAAATCCATCTGATACCTCCGCGAGCATAGATGAAACCATTATCATCATGAGTTGTAATTCATGCAAAACACAAAGCATAGATATATTACATCATGCTTCTACAAAATCCAATATATTCACAGCGTCTTCTGTCAAGCGAAATCAGCTTTACTGCAGGAGATGGGGAAGGATGGCACAGGTTCGTGCCGATAAACCTCTCTTCGACACAGCATGACGGCATGGCATAGCATTGCATTGCCACCGTGTAAGATTGAGCTTTGGATATATTTGCGCTAGAATGTCCGGGTGGCAGGACATATACGTGCGCTGCCGCATATACACGCATTGCTGCATATACGCAGATTGCCATACATACACGCGCTGCCCGACGCGGCGGCGGAACGGAGTTTTATGAAGATAGTTTTGACCGGCGGCGGCACCGCGGGACATGTGACGCCCAACATCGCGCTCCTGCCCGAGCTGCGGCGACTTGGCTTTGAGATATTTTATATCGGCTCGTACAAAGGTATCGAGAAGGAGCTCATCGAGGCGGAGGGTGTCCCGTACTACGGCATAGATTCCGGCAAGCTGCGCAGATATTTTGATCTGCACAACTTCTCCGATCCCTTCAAGGTCATCCACGGTCTGGAGGAGGCGTTCGTGCTGCTGGGACGATTAAAGCCCGATATCGTCTTTTCCAAGGGCGGCTTCGTAGCCGTACCCGTCGTGATAGCCGCGCATATGCGACATATTCCTGTCATCATCCACGAGTCGGACATGACGCCCGGACTCGCCAACAGGCTGTGCTTTTCATCGGCGACCAAGATCTGCTGCAACTTCCCCGAGACGGTGAGATATCTACCCGCCGCCAAGGCGGTGCTCTCCGGCTCTCCGATACGCGCCGCTCTGCTGACCGGAGATGCCGCCGCAGGACATGCATTTACAGGGCTTGATGACACAAAGCCGGTGCTCATGATCATCGGCGGCAGCCTCGGCTCCGTCCGGGTCAATACCGCGATACGCTCATGTCTTGACAGACTGCTGGAGCATTTCCATATCGTGCACATATGCGGGCGCGGCAATATCGACGAGACGCTGAGGTCGAAAGCCGGATATGTCCAGTATGAATATATACGCGACGAGCTAAAGGACGTCTTTGCCATGGCTGATGTCGTCATCTCCCGTGCCGGGGCCAATGCCATCTGCGAGCTGCTCGCGCTCCACAAGCCCAACATCCTGATACCGCTGTCCGCCTCCGCCAGCCGCGGCGATCAGATACTCAATGCCGACAGCTTTTACAGGCAGGGCTTCTCCGCGGAGATCTACGAGGAGGATCTGACAGACGAGCGGCTGATTGAAACCGTGCTCGATACATATAAGAATCGCGATGCCTACATCGCCGCCATGTCATCCTCGGAGCAGTCCGATGCCGTCTCCACCATCCTAGGGCTTATCTCGGATCTCACCGACGTGCACTGACGCCTGATATACCCTGACATCCCTATATTGACATCTATATCAAAGCGACACCGCAGCTGTATGCCCGGTGTCGCCTTTTATATTGCCTGTATGCTGCTCCTGCGACGGCTCGCCGCAAAGCACTGCCTACTGCTCCTTCATCGCCTTCCTCGCCGCGCTGAGCATGAGCTTGATGCGGTTGAGCTGGTTGACCTCGCTCGCGCCGGGATCGTAGTCGATAGCGGCGATATTGGCCTGCGGATATGCCTTCTTCAGCGCCTTGATCACGCCCTTGCCCACCACATGATTGGGCAGGCAGGCAAACGGCTGCACGCAGATGATATTGGGCACGCCCTCATGTATCATCTCCACCATCTCTCCGCACAAAAACCACCCCTCTCCGTACTGATTGCCTATGGACAGGAACGGCTTGGCATATTCCGCTATCTCGTGCATCGGCAGCGGCGCGGTAAATCTCCTGCTGCGCCTGAGCGCATCGACCGCCGGGCGCCTGATAGCCTGCATCATGTCTGTGCCCGCCTTCGCCACCAGATCCACCTTCCAGCTCTTGCCAAGGTGCCTATGCTGATAGCTCTGCTCGTAGAAGCACATCGTGATGAAGTCCAGCAGATCCGGCACGACCGCCTCCGCGCCCTCCGCCTCGAGCAGCTCTACGAGATTGTTGTTGGCAAGCGGCATATACTTCACCAGTATCTCGCCCGTGATGCCGACCTTCGGCTTCTTCACGCTCTCGTCCAGCTCCAGAGAATCGAAGTCCTCGACTATCGAGCGGCATATTTTTCCGAACCCATAGCCTCCGTGACCGCCCGCAAATGCCTCTATGACGATATCGCGCCACTTTTCATGGAGCGCATCGGCAGAGCCCCTGACCTTCTCATACGGTCTGGTGCGGTACAGGCATTTCATCATCAGATCGCCGCAGACTATGGCTCGCAGGGCATCGTAGAGCATCTTCGGATAGAGCTTGAAGCCCTCATTTTCCTCGAGCTTGCTGAGATTGAGGGAAATGACGGGGATCTGCGTCAGTCCCGCCTTGTCCAGCGCTCTCCTGATAAATCCCACATAGTTGCTCGCCCGGCAGCATCCTCCGGTCTGGCTCATCAGCAGCGCGATCTTATTTACATCATACTCGCCCGACAGCACGCCCTCCATCAGCTGCCCGACGGACAGTATGGACGGGTAGCAGGCGTCATTGTTGACATATTTCAGACCGACATCTATCGCCTTCCTGCTTGCATTTTTCAGCACCTTGACATGATAGCCGTACTTTCTGAATATCGGCTCCAGCAGATCAAAGTGGATCGGGCTCATGTCCGGGCACAGCAGCGTATATCCCTCGTCATACATCTGTCTGGTAAATGTCGCATGCGTATAGTCCATGTTCTGAGGCTTTGCCTTGATGCCGTGGGCGGATCTCATATTGATCGCCGCTATCAGGCTGCGCACACGGATCCTCGCCGCTCCGAGATTGTTGACCTCGTCGATCTTCAGGACGGTATAGAGCTTGCCTGAATTGTCCATGATCTCGTTGACCTGATCCGTCGTGACCGCGTCCAGCCCGCATCCGAACGAGAAAAGCTGGATGATATCAAGGTCGTCGCGTCTGGTCACGAACTCGGCGGCATTGTACAGGCGCGCATGGAATACCCACTGATCCAGCACCCGGATGGGACGCTCGACGCTGTCCATCGGTATCGAGTCCTCGGTATATACGTAGAAGCCGTAGGAGGCTATCAGCTCCGGTATGCCGTGATTGATCTCGGGATCTATATGATACGGGCGACCTATGAGGACTATTCCGCGCTTCCCGCGCTCCGCCATCTCCCTTAGAGTCTCGCGTCCCTTCTCGCGTATATCATCCTTGGCGCGCCTTTGCTCCGCCCATGCGAGCTTCGCCGCCCTGCGCACCTCTCTGGCGCCTATGCCCCATTCCTTCTTGCACAGCTCGACCAGCCTGTCCGCCGCCGTCTTTTCACTGGTAAATGCTATGAAGGGACGGATATATCTCACCCTGCCCTCGGTGATCGCCTCGACATTGTTCTTGAGATTCTCGGGATACGAGATGACCATCGGGCAGTTGTAGTGGTTCTGCGACTCCTTGGTCTCCTGATACTCATAGAAGACACACGGGTGAAATATCGTCTTCACGCCCTCATCTATGAGCCACTGCACATGTCCGTGCGAGAGCTTCGCCGGATAGCACTCCGACTCCGACGGGATGGACTCCATACCGAGCTCGTATATATTGCGCTTTGAGAAGGGCGAGAGCTTCACGCTAAAGCCCAGCTCCCTGAAAAATACCGCCCAGTACGGATAGTTCTCGTACATATTCAGCACGCGCGGTATGCCTATCACCCCGCGCGGCGCGTCCTCCGGGGCGAGCGGCTCATAGTCAAATATCCTGTGCTTTTTGTACTCGACCAGATTGACGCCCGGCTCCGCCGAGTCGCGGCTCTTGATGACCTTCTCGCAGCGGTTGCCCGTGATATACCTGCTGCCGTCCGGAAATGCATTGATCGTCAGCATACATCTGTTTTCGCAGCCGTGGCAGTGGCTGGTCGATGTCGTATATTCAAATGCCGCTATCTCGTCAAAGGACAGCATACCCGAGGCGCTGCCGTCCGCCCTGTCCTTGGCTATAAGCGCAGCGCCGAAGGCGCCCATGATGCCGGATATATCGGGGCATATGACCTCCACGCCCGATATCTTCTCAAATGCACGCAGCACCGCCTTGTTGTAGAAGGTGCCGCCCTGCACGACGATATTTTGTCCGAGCTGGCTCACATCCGCCAGCTTGATGACCTTAAAGAGGGCATTCTTTATCACCGAATATGCCAGTCCCGCCGAGATATCCGATACGGGCGCGCCCTCCTTCTGCGCCTGCTTGACATTGGAATTCATGAAGACGGTGCATCGGGTGCCCAGATCCACCGGTGCCTTGGCAAAGAGCGCCTCCTGCGCGAAGTCCTGTGCCGTATAGCCCAGAGATGTGGCGAAGTTCTCGATGAACGAGCCGCAGCCCGATGAACATGCCTCATTGAGCATGACATTGCTCACGCAGTGGTTCTTGAGCGTGATGCATTTCATGTCCTGACCGCCGATATCAAGCACGCAGTCCACGTCGGGATTGAAGAACTCGGCGGCTGTCGTGTGCGCCACGGTCTCCACCTCGCCGGTGTCCAGTCTGAATGCCGCCTTGAGCAGCGCCTCGCCGTATCCCGTAGAGCACGAGCCTGCTATCCATGCCCCCTCGGGCAGCCTCTCGCGCAGCTCGCCCATGGCGCGCATGGCGGTCTTGATGGGATTGCCCTGATTGCCCGAATAGAACGAGTACAGGAGCTGTCCGTGCTCGCCGATCACGGCGATCTTGGTAGTCGTCGAGCCCGCATCTATGCCCAGATAGCACGGTCCGCTATATGCCGCGATATCCGCCTTTTCCACGACTGCCCTTGAGTGCCTGTCCGTGAAGGCATGATACTCCGCCTCGTCATGAAAGAGCGGATCCAGTCTCTTGATCTCGAAGTCTACCTCTACACCCTGATCGAGCTTTGCCTCCAGCTCGCTGAAGGTATGCATATGTCCGGGCGCCGCCGGAGTCCCGCACTCATCTGCCGTGCAGCCTGTCCCGCCGGCATCTCCCGCGCGTGCCGCGTCTGTCGCGCCATATTCATCCAGCGACTCCAGCGCCGCTCCTACCGCGGCGAAAAGGTGGGAGTTTGCGGGATCTACGATGTTGTCCGGCGTCAGCTTCAGCGTCCTGATAAATGCCTTCTTCAGCTCGGTGAGGAAGTGCAGCGGTCCGCCCAGAAATGCCACGCAGCCCCTGATGGGCTTGCCGCAGGCAAGACCTGATATAGTTTGGTTCACAACCGCCTGAAATATGGACGCCGCCAGATCCGGCTTCGTCGCGCCCTCATTGATGAGCGGCTGTATATCGGACTTGGCAAATACGCCGCATCGCGCCGCTATATTGTATATCTCCTTATATTCCTTTGCCGCCTCGTTCAGTCCTGACGCGTCCGTCTGGATAAGCGCCGCCATCTGGTCGATGAAGGAGCCCGTGCCTCCGGCGCAGACACCGTTCATGCGTTCCTCCAGACCTCCGTCAAAGTATATGATCTTCGCGTCCTCGCCGCCCAGCTCGATGGCTACATCGGTCTGCGGATACAGCGTCTGAAGCGCCGTAGCAACAGCCACGACCTCCTGCACGAAGGGTATACCGAGTGCCTTGGCAAGACTGATCGAGCCCGATCCCGTGATCCTGATATCCAGCTGTGCCTCGCCCAGCTGCCGGTGGGCATCCTCCAGCAGCCCCTTCAATGTCTCCTGTGTATGCGCGTGATGGCGCCTGTAATCTCCAAACAGTACATCGCCCTTATCATCAAGGACTACCAGCTTGACTGTCGTAGATCCTATATCGATTCCAGCTCTGTATTTATTCATACGTGTTTAACCTCTATGGCTATTATGCAAATTTTTATCATGATATCGGATTGCTTCGCGCGCTGCGCTCTCGCAATCCGACAAAGCATTCGTAATCCGCTCATTTTTCTGCGAAAAATGGCTACTTACTCATGTTTTGGCGGGTCTCAAGGTCATATCTCCTCATGCAAGCAAGCTTGCATCGGAGATTATGACTTTTCGACCCTGATATCATGTACCCATTTCCCGCGCTATCTGCTATGCTGACAGGCGGCGCGTTTGCCCGCGCCTGTATATACCCGTCAGAAAATACATATACAACAGGAAATGAAGTGATGAACTACACATATATCGTCCGCTGCTCGGACGGATCCTACTACTGCGGATGGACCAATGACATAGAAAAAAGACTCGCCTCACACAACAGCGGCAGGGGCGGACGATATACGCACAGCCGCTGCCCGGTGGAGCTTGTCTATCTGGAGGAGTTTGAGACAAAGCAGGAAGCGATGAGCCGTGAGTGGCACATCAAGAGGCTGACACATGCTCAGAAGGAGGAACTGATAGCCGGAACATATCCGAAGTCGTTGTGAGCGGTCTCAAACTCCGCCGCTGCCTCGTCTATCGGCTTTCTGTACTTTTTATCCTCTCCGATATCATATATGGATATATCTGTCTTATCATAGGCGTAGATCAGCAGCGGTCTCCCGTCTGCGTCGTATGCCAGCACGGGGCATCTGATTCCCACAAAGTACAGTACGGGTCTCAGTCCCAGCCCGAACAGGCTCTGCATGGTTCCGTTTTCTCTCGCCTTCAATATATCCTGCGCCTGATACTGAACATCGGCTATGATGCGGCTCGTCACCGTCCCTGCGCGGTTATATATCAGCATACCGTCGCAGCGTACCGAGCCCATCCTTGCATATACAGCCGATATGGCATCTGTCAGCGTCTCATAGCTTCCTGTCATCCTGCCCTCCGCATACGCGTCATATCGGTGTGCGAGGACACCTCCCAGCCTTGAGAGGACTATACGGGAGCTTCTGACTGCGGTCACGTTCTGCACACGGGAGCCGCTCCTGCCCATATTTTCGTTCATCTGGACATAGAATATCCTGCCGCGATCCTCGGATATATAGCTTCCTATGCCCTCGGAGCGCGTCGGCGGGAGGACGGAGGACACGATGGTATCCTCGCCCGAGATCACAAAGGTTCCCCCGGCCTGCTCTCTGGCGAGCGTCATATTGATGCGCCCGTCGCTGATGCCTACGTCAAATATATACTGGCCTTCCTTTTCATAATGCTTGACCACCGCCAGCTCGTCGTCGTACATCTCTATGGCGCTCGCGGGTACGGCTCTCACGACGCCGTTGAGCCGCCACTCCTTGCCCTCAAGGCATATCGCTACTGCCAGATCTCTGCCTATGAAGCCGTATGAGCGCAGGAGCTTGCCCTCTCTCGCCTTGATCTCGCGCTTGACCCCCGTATCCATATCCAGTAT
>CAVJQN010000146.1:0-3704 GCA_963651635.1 Agathobacter sp. | reverse complement strand
ATATAGTGCTCCAGCGGTATCCCCGTCAGAGCGTCCTGTCTGTACGGCATCTCCATGTCGTATCCTCCTTGTATCGGCTATTTCTGCGTCGTATTCGGGAACAGAGCGCTGTTGGTATGCGGGATAAAGCATGCCGACACGAACTCATCCATATATGACGGCTCGTTGGACAGCTCGACATAGGTCATATTGCGTCCCAGCTCCTCCTCCTTGATGAGCGCATCCTGACTGAGCAGCGTAGCATATGCGCCTGTCAGAGAGGAATTGCCGATATAGCTGTATTTGTCCCGGTCTACATCGGGCAGCATGCCGATATAGATGGCTCTGTCGAAGTTGATGCCGCCGCCGATGCCGCCTGCCACCATGATATGATCTATATCCTGCGGCTCCATGCCCACCTGCCCGAGCATCAGTCGTATCGCGGAGAATATGGCGCCCTTTGCGCGGACGAAGTTGTCTATATCGACCTCATTGATCGATACCTCGCGTCCGTCGTGCGACTCGCTCTCAAAGGCGATGATATATCTGCCCATGCCGTATTCGTCGCGCTTTACCCTCTCACCGTCTCTGATGAACTTGCCCTTGGCGCTGATGATGCCGCACGCGAACAGCTCCGAGACCGTATCTATCAGACCCGAGCCGCACAGTCCGATGGGCTTCTGCCCCTCATCGCCTATGACATCATATGTCGGCTCCATAGTCTCCTTGTTGATGTCGAGTGCCTGTATCGCACCCATCGTGGCACGCATACCGCAGGAGATATCTCCTCCCTCAAATGCGGGACCTGCCGAGCATGCGCATGTCAGCATATAGTCGCTGTTGCCCAGCACCAGCTCGCCGTTCGTTCCGAGATCGGCAAAGAGCGTCATCTCCGACTTGTTCCAGAGTGTGCTGGACAGCACTCCCGCCGTGATATCCCCGCCGACATAGCTGCCGACATTGGGCGCGAGCGTCAGTCTTGCAGCACTGTTGAGCCCGGGTATGACATCCTGCGCCGCGTACTCCGGTGATACGAAAAATGACGGCACGAAGGGCTCCATACGTACCGGGTCGCTGTACAGTCCCAGCAGCAGATGCTCCATCGTCGTATTGCCCGCTATGGATACCCGGTATATCCTCTCTCTTGGCATGCCGCTTGTGCGGCACAGCGAGTTAATCAGCGGTACGATGGTCTCCTCCGCCACCGCCTTGCGCAGCAGCTCACTGCCGCCCGGCTTGACGGACTCTATGATGCGGTTGATGACATCTGCTCCGTAGCGTATCTGCCCATTTCCGGCAGAAGCGCGTGCCAGTATCTTCCCTGTCTCTACATCCACCAGCGCACCGCTGACCGTCGTGGTTCCTATATCTATCGCCAGACCTCCTATGGGCGACTCGTCGCTGCCCGGGAGGATATCCAGTATCTGCAAATGATCGGACTTGTGCAGCAACACCACCCTCACATCAAAGCTGGATTCTCTGAGCACCTGCGCCAGCTTCTTGACTGCATACAGCGCGGCAGTCACACTCTGTCCTGTCGCCTCCTGCACTGCCTCACTCAGTCGCTCGATATCCGGCATGGTATCCTCTATCGTCGGCTCGCTCATCTGCACGCGCACGGACGTGACCGGAGGTCTGCCCATGACTCCCGCCTGTGTCAGCTGCTCCACCGCCTGAGTGAACGCGCCCATGACCTTGGGGTCGTTCAGATCCGCTGTCCTGATCTGCGTCTGGAACGCGGAGGCAGTATCCGGCACCTCTATGGTGACATCCGTCAGCGGGACGCTGGAGCAAGCCAGCCGCCATCCCTCGGCGTAGTCCTCGTCGCTGATATGCCTCGTCTGCTCACTGTCGAGCTCGCCTTTGATGAGGCGTATCCTGCATTTGCCGCAGGTTCCGTTGCCTGAGCAGGGCGCATCTATCGCTACTCCCGCATGTCTTGCAGTCTCAAGGAGCTTTTCTCCCTGCGGTGCATGTGTCGTGATCTCCTGAAGATTGCTGAATCTGAATGTGATGTTTGGCAATGCTATACCTCCGTCATGTAAATGTGGTCACATCACGTGTCTTCCTCTTTACATGCGATGCCGACGTGCTTATGTAATACGCTTGAAACTTACAGTATCTTGTCAAGAGCAGCATAGAGCGCCCTCTTGAACTCGTCATCGTCCGGCAGATCCGCCGTCGGTCTGCCCTCGCTGTCATATTCGTATATGCTCTCGCTCTGCGGCAATACTCCGAGCAGATCCAGTCCGAGACGCTCTATCTCCGCCATAACTCCCTCGTTGGCCACTCCGCCGGGAGCGCGGTTTACAAGGAGCTTTACGTCCTTGGCTCCGATCTTGAGTTCCTGTACCAGATCACGTATCCTCGCTACCGCCTGTATGCCGCGTCTGGAGCAGTCGCTCACCAGTATGACTGTATCAACCTTGGGCAGTATGCCGCGGCTGATATGCTCCATGCCGGCTTCATTGTCCACTACCACATATCTGTAATTGGACGCATACTTGGCTATCTGATTGGAGAGAATGCCGTTGACAAAGCAATAGCATCCCGCTCCCTGCGTGCGTCCCATGACCAGCAGGTCGTACTCGTCGCCCTCTGCCAGAGCCTCGCCGAACTTCATCTCGGCATACTCTGCCTTGGTCATGGATGACGGCATACCCGTCTGTCCGTCGCGCTCCATCTGCTCGCGTATCTCTCCGAGTGTGATGGGCGCATCCATCCCCAGCACCTCATTGAGGTTGGAGTTGGCATCCGCATCCACCGCGAGGATGGGTCCGTTATGTTTATTTTCAAGATATTTGATCAGCATGCCGGTGATTGTCGTCTTGCCGACGCCGCCCTTGCCTGCCAATGCAATCGTCTGTGTATTCATATTCACCTCCGGTCTGTCTGCTCCGGCTTCTGTCGCCTTGCGCCGTCGCAGTATCTATGTCCCGATCCGGTTCTGTCTGTGCGATGCCGGGCGAGACACCTGCCCGCGTCACACCGCCTCGGCTTTTTCCCCGGTATCTATGATGATGACACCGCCGTTGAGATCCACAAATGAAATCTCCCCGTCCAGCTCCGTATCAAAGCCCATCACGTCTGTCAGTGTGATCTTTTTGCCGACCGTATGTATCTTGGCCACATACTCGGCAGCTACATGCTCTTTGTCTTTTTTGTTCAGATATGCTGTTGAAAGGCACATGCTCATCCCTCCTTCGATAATGTATATGATGATGCCGGGGCATACGCCCCGTGACCTTTCTGTGATTACTTTTTCAGAAGCTCCAGTGCCGTGTGCAGCTGCTCATTGCCGGTGCGGAATGTCGCAACAGCCTCCATGACCTTGTCTGCCGCCTCGCCCTGCATATGGCTCGCCAGGTGCTCCAGCTCCTGAGTATGATTCTCGTTGTGCTCGATCATATGCGCCAGAAGCGCCTCCGGTGTCACCTCATGCTTGTGCTCATGCTCATGTGTGTGCTCGTGCTCATGTCCGCACTCATGCGTATGCTCGTGCTCATGTACCGTGCCGTCTGCGTGTGTATGCTCATGTGTATGCTCGCTCATCCTGCCGCCTCCTTGTAGATTTGTCTTATGTTTTTATGGCTCTTATTATACCATGATATCAGGGTCAAAAGCACTTTTAAGTCCTATATACAGAACTCGTGGGAGGAAGTGCATCCTCCCACGGGGTGTTGTTGTTTTGGGTGATGTGATGATACTCCCGGATTGCTCCGTGC
>CAVJQN010000145.1:0-7962 GCA_963651635.1 Agathobacter sp. | reverse complement strand
GGGATGCGGCGGCAAGACCTCGAGTCAGAGTGCACAGACCACGGCAGCGGCTGCAGCGGATTCCGGCGAGAAGACCATCAAGGACACCCTGACGATTGTCACCCAGATGGAGCCGGATACTCTGGATCCGCGCCGCGGCAACGGTGTATCCAACAACATCGTCATGAACCAGATCTACGACAGCCTCGTCAGATACGAGGGCGGAGACTTCGAGCCGCGTCTGGCGACCGAGTGGGAGATGATAGATGATACGCATATCCGCTTCAAGCTTAGAGATGATGTAGTCTTCAGCAACGGCAGCAAGTTCAACGCGGAGGATGTGCTCTACTCCCTCGCACGTACGAAGAATGACTCGACATCGATATCCACCATGAGCTGGTACGATGCCGACACCTCCTATGCGGAGGATGACTATACGGTGGTCGTCTCCATGTACCATCCGTACGCGCCCGCGCTGAGCGTGCTCTCCGGGGGCCGTACATGGATAGGCGACAAGGAGACCATGGAGGAGATGGGCGAGGAGAACTACGCGCGCAATCCCGTCGGCACCGGCGCATATACGCTGGGCGAGTGGGTGAGCGGCTCCAGCGTCCTGCTTACCAGAAATGACAGCTACTGGGGCGAGCCTGCCAAGACTGCGAATATCAGGATCAACTTCATCGCCGAGGAGGCGAATCGAATCATAGCTCTCGAGACGGGTGAGGCGGATCTGGCATATTATATCGATGGTGTGGACGCCGCACGTATAGATGCCATAGACGGATATCACTCGGAGCGCGGAGCGTCGTTCAGCTACTATCTGATATGCCTCGCGATGGACAATGAGAAGTTCGCCGACAAGCGTGTGCGTCACGCTCTGGCATATGCCATAGACTTCAAGGGTCTCACGGACGCGGCATTTGACGGAGAGGCGACCACGCTGGACGGCGTATATCCCAACATCGCCGAGGGCTACAAGTCCGAGGGCATCTGGGAGTACAACCCGGACAAGGCAAAGGAGCTGCTGGCAGAGGCGGGAGTGACGGATCTGACCTTCGAGCTTCATATCCTGCCGGGCAGCGTGTATCAGAGGATGGCGGAGATCATACAGAGCTACTGGGCGGCGATCGGCGTGACGGTCAATATCGAGCAGAGCGCACTGGCGACCCGCGAGGCGCAGGGACCGTGGGAGGCGTCCATCAGAGTGGCTACGGCGGATGAGATATCCAATATCCTCATCATCTATGAGAAAGCATTTGGCTCACGTCTGGCGCCCAACGACGAGAAGCTCGAGGCGATGCTCCAGCAGCTCAAGCAGCTCTACGACACGGACGCGCGCATCAAGCTCCTGGGAGAGATACAGGACTATCTCTACGATCTCAAGTACTCGATGCCATTTGCCGAGACAGATTCGGTGGTCGGAGTGAGAGATACACTGCAGGGCTTCGAGTTCAATCCCATGTACAACCGTTCCAATATCGCAAAGATCTATATAGAGGAGTGATATTCCTCGAGCCGGGACGATGCATCAGTCTCGGCTCGATGCCTATATAGGAGCATGAAAAGGAGTGCTTGAATGATTAAATATATCGGGAAAAGGATCCTGATGCTGATCCCGGTGCTGCTGGGCGTCGTTCTGCTGGTTTTCTCCATGATGTACTTCTCGCCGGGCAACGCCGAGGACTATATCCTCGGGGATATGGCGACAGCTGAGGACAAGGCGGCATTTCGGGAGGAGAACGGTCTCAACGAGCCGTTTGTGATCCAGTATATCAACTACGTAAAGGATGCGCTGCAGGGCGATCTAGGTACCTCATATACCACGAAGCAGCCGGTGGCGGATGAGATATTCAAGCGCTTCCCGACGACATTCAAGCTGGCTCTGCTCAGCACGCTTTGGTCCATCGTGATAGGCATCACCATAGGCATCATATCCGCCGTCAGGCAGTACTCGATACTGGACAATGTGACCAGACTTCTGGCGATGCTCGGAGTGTCGATCCCCACGTTCTGGGAGGGGCTGATGCTCATCATCCTCTTCTGTGTGCAGCTGGCGCTCCTGCCGTCATCAGGTTTTACCACGTGGAAGCACTGGATACTGCCGTCATTTACCATAGGCACGCACTCGGCGGCGACCGTCATGCGTATGATGCGCTCCAGCATGCTCGAGGCGATACGTCAGGACTATATCACGACCGCCAGAGCCAAGGGGCAGATCGACTTCGTCATCGTCACCAAGCACGCACTGAGAAATGCCATCATCCCCGTCATGACCCTCGTCGGTGTGAACTTCGGCAGGCTCCTGGGCGGCTCCGCCATCACCGAGATCGTCTTTTCCATACCGGGACTGGGCAATCTCATCATAGACGGCATCAAGGTCAAGAACGCGCCGCTGGTGCAGGGCGGCATCCTCGTGATAGCGCTGGCGATGGCTCTGTGCAATCTGGTCATCGACGTGCTGTACGCCTATGTGGATCCGCGTATCCGCTCGCAGTATGTAAAGCCGAAGGTGAAGGCGCAGGCGAAGCTGTCGGCAGAGGGGAAGGTGTAGGGATGGACGAAAAAAAGAAGAAAAGCCAGCTGCGGGACATCGTCCGCCGCTTCATGAAGAACAGGACGGCGGTGTTCGGGCTGGTCGTGATATGCGTCCTGCTGATCTTCGCGATATTTCCCGGACAGCTCTCCGATCCCGACTACATCACGCAAAATCTGTCAAACCGCTACGCGCCTCCCTCATCTGAGCATCTGCTCGGCACGGACGAGCTGGGACGCGATATGTTCACCCGGATCGTCTGGGGGTGCCGCACGTCGCTGGCCATAGGTCTAGCCTCCGTGACGATAGCCTGCACGGTCGGCATGATACTGGGTACGCTCGCGGGCTACTTCGGCGGAGTAGTGGACAATGTGCTCATGAGAGTGGTCGACATCCTCATGGCGGTGCCGAACCTCCTGCTGGGCATATCCATCGTGGCGGCGCTGGGCAACAGCCTCTCAGTGCTCATCTTTGCTATCGCACTGGGCAATATCGCGTCATTTTCCCGTGTCACGAGATCCTCGGTCATCACGGTCAGAGACTCCGAATATGTAGAGGCGGCGCGTGCTACCGGCGCGTCCAACTCGCGCATCATGACGAAATATGTCCTGCCCAACGCACTGGCGCCCATCATCGTGCAGGTGACGACCAGTCTGGCGGGCAGCATCCTGAACATATCGGGTCTTAGCTTTGTCGGTCTGGGCGTACCCGCGCCTACGCCGGAGTGGGGCTCCATGCTTTCTAATGCCAGAACCATCATGCGCGATCATCCGCTTCAGATAGTATTTCCGGGTATAGCCATCATGCTGACGGTCTTCGCCTTCAATCTGTTCGGCGACGGACTGCGCGACGCACTGGACCCGAGACTGAAGAACTAAGCGAGGAGGACAGATGAGCAATATACTGGAGATAGAAAATCTGACTATACACTACGTGACCGACGACGAGACGGTCGAGGCGGTCAATGACATATCCCTCACGCTCAAGGAGGGAGAGTCTCTCGGGCTGGTCGGCGAGACGGGCGCGGGCAAGACTACGACGGCGCTCGGTATACTGCGGCTGGTACCCGATCCTCCGGGGCGCATCATCTCAGGAAGCATCATGTATAAGGGACGCAACCTGATGAAGCTCTCGGAGTCAGAGATGCGCAAGATACGCGGACATGAGATATCCATGATATTTCAGGACCCCATGACGGCGCTCAACCCGGTGCTGACTGTCGGCGACCAGATCATGGAGGTCATACGCCTGCATCAGAAGGTATCCAAGGCGGAGGCGCTCAGGCGCGCCATGGAGATGATGGAGATGGTAGGCATCGAGGGCGGCAGATACAACGAGTACCCGCATCAGTTCTCCGGCGGCATGAAGCAGAGGATAGTCATAGCCATCGCGCTGGCGTGCAATCCGAGCCTTCTGATAGCGGACGAGCCGACGACGGCGCTGGACGTGACGATACAGGCGCAGGTGCTGGATCTGATCGACAGCCTGAAAAAGAAGTTCAACACATCGCTCTTGCTCATCACGCACGATCTGGGAGTAGTGGCGGATGTCTGCGACAAGGTGGCGATCGTATATGCCGGGCGCATCGTGGAGTACGGAGATCTGGAGCAGATATACAACAGCCCGCAGCATCCGTATACCATAGGGCTCTTCGGCTCTATCCCGGACTTCAGCAGGAAGGCGCACCGACTCAATCCCATCAAGGGACTGATGCCGGATCCGAGCAATCTGCCCGAGGGATGTGCATTTGCCGACAGATGTCCTGACGCGAGTGATATATGCAGAGCGGCTCAGCCGCGTGCAGTCGAGACGCAGCCGGGGCATATCGTGCGGTGCGTGAAGTACGATCGGGAGGAGCGCTGATATGGAAAAACTGCTTGAGGTCAGAAATCTGAAGAAATACTTTAAGACCGGCCGGGGTGTCCTCCATGCCGTGGACGATGTGAGCTTCTCCATCGAAAGGGGCAGGACGCTGGGCGTGGTCGGAGAGTCGGGCTGCGGCAAGTCCACGCTGGGACGAACCGTGATCCATCTGCATGAGAAGACTGCGGGAGAGATATTCTTTGAGGGACGGGATATAAGCGATGTAGACGCGCACCAGTTAAAAGCGCTGCGCGAGGATATGCAGATGATATTTCAGGATCCGTTCTCCTCGCTCAACCCGAGGATGTCGGTCAGCCAGCTGATAGCGGAGCCGCTCCTGATATATAAGAAGTGCGACGGGCGCGCCGCGCTGGAGGCGAAGGTCGAGCAGCTCATGGACACGGTGGGTCTGGCAAAGCGCCTCTACTACTCCTATCCGCACGAGCTGGACGGCGGACGCAGGCAGAGGATAGGCATCGCGAGAGCGCTGGCGCTCCAGCCGAAGTTCATCGTATGCGACGAGCCGGTCTCCGCGCTGGACGTGTCCATACAGGCGCAGATCATCAACTTGATGCAGGATCTGCAGGAGGAGCACCAGCTAACATATATGTTTATCACGCATGATATGTCGGTCGTGCGCCATATATCCGACGACATCATGGTGATGTATCTGGGTATGACGGTGGAGTTCTGCGACTCGGAGGAGATATTCCATCACAGATATCATCCGTATACCAAGGCGCTGCTGGATGCGGTGCCGATACCCAAGGTCACAGAGAAGAAGGAGAGACATCTCATCAAGGGAGAGATCACCTCGCCGATAGATCCAAAAGACGAGTGCAGATTCGCCAAGCGCTGTCCGTATGCGGACGAGGTATGCTTTGCGAGCACACCCGCGATGGAGGAGGTCACACCGGGACACTTTGCAGCCTGCCATCATGTGAGGCAGATCAACGGTTTATAAACAGGGAGGATGGATATGTCAGTGAAGAAATACTGGATCAGAGACATGAGCTGGGTTGAGTTCGACGAGCGAAGAAAGCAGACCAAGACCGTGATCATCCCGTCGGGAGCATGCGAGATATACGGACCGCATCTGCCTATGGGAAGCGATTGCTTTGCGGCGGAGGCGGTAGCCGAGGAGCTGGCACGTCGGACGGACGCGGTGATAGCGCCCATGACGCAGGTATCGGACTCGGCGAGCCTCAAGGACTTCGTCGGGACGATCTCTATGAGCAAGGGACTGTTTGAAGCGTGGATGGACGAGCTGGTCGGACAGCTCATAGACTACGGATTTGAAAACTTCCTGTTCATCTCGGGGCATGCGGGCAGCGTAGCGCCGATACAGTCGGTCGGAGTGAAGTATCAGCTCTCGCGCGGCATCAGATTTGCACAGATAGACTGGTGGCGGTTCACGCAGAGCCACGACGCGGGGATATTCACCCATCAGGGGCGGATGTGCCATGCGCATGCCAGCGAATGCGGCACCTCGGTCATGCTCTACCTAAAGCCCGAGCTGGTGGATATGAGCAAGGCGACCTGCGTGCCGCCCGCGGTCAATGAATATACGGATATCCTGTCCTACTCGCCGATGCATGAGAAGACACCGAATGCCACGGTGGGCGATGCTACTGCGGGCACGGCAGAAAAGGGCGAGAAGATATTTAAGGTATGTGTGGACAGGATAGAGGCATATATGAAGGACGTGTGGGGGATGTAATCGTGGTAAGTGTATCTGCGTGATAAAGATGATGTGACGGAATCATATCGTTATATGTGATGGAAAGACAGTGCTTAGACGCGAATATCATGAGGCTGAGACGGCATTGAGATGAAGTTTCTGCTTCATGAGTGCAGGGAGCATGACAGAGAGCATGACAGGGGCATGACAGAGAGGAGAAGCCATGATCAGAAAATATCAGGTGGGCGTAGTCCAGATGGATACGCGCGGCGACTATGACGCCAATATGGAGGCGGCGTGCCGCTTCATAGACGAGGCAGCGGGAAAGGGCGCGAAGCTGGTAGCATTTCCGGAGGTGTTTAACTATATCGGCACGGAGCCCAGAGATCCGGAGGAGATACCGGGCGGACCGACCATCACGCTGATGGCGCAGAAGGCGAGAGAGCACGGCATATGGATACACTGCGGATCTATATCAGAGGTGAACCCGGACGGGGACAGGAAGTTCAACACCACCGCGCTGCTAGACCCGCAGGGCGAGGTCGTGGCAAAGTACCGCAAGCTCCATGCATTTGACATCACGCTCAAGGACGGCACGCAGACCAGAGAATCCGACAAGATGAAGCCGGGCAGCGATATAGTGATGGTCGATACGGAGCTGGGCAGGCTGGGATTTTCCATATGCTACGATATCAGATTTCCGGAGATGTATCGGTATATGGCGATCAACGGGTGTCAGGTCATATTTACCCCGGCGAACTTCCAGATGCAGACGGGCAAGGATCACTGGGAGATCATCCTGCGCACGCGCGCGGTAGAGAATACCTGCTATATCGTCTCCCCCGCGCAGATAGGCATCAAGCGCGGCAAGTCCATGTCGTTCGGCTCCAGTCTGGTGGCGGATCCGTGGGGTACCGTGATAGCCAAGGCGAAGGAGACGGCGGGAGTGGTGATGGCAGAGATAGATCTGGACTATCTCGACCGGATACGCGCAGATCTGCCGTGCCTGAAGAACCGCAGAAGCGATATATATGATGTCATAAAGAAGTAAAGGAGCAATCGCTATGGAATGGACAAAGGAACTGATAGAGAGATTTATGAAGACTGACCCGGCGACATACGGGCATTTCGTCGGTGTGAGGTTCATGAATCCCGAGATGAAGCCGATCAGCAAGCAAAGCAAGATGATAGGACCGGCATATACCGTGAGGATACTGGGCAAGGACTCGTGCGCGATGTATCGGGCGATAGAGACCGCGCCCAGGGGCTCGGTGCTGGTGATAGACCGGTGTGACGATCATATCTACGCGGCGGTAGGAGAGATGGTCGCGAGAAATGCGAAGGCAGCGGGGCTGGCGGGCATCGTGCTGGACGGACCGGCGACGGACTCGCTGTGGATAGAGAAGATGGACTTTCCCGTGTTCTGTACGGGCATATCGGTCGCGACGACCAATGTCTGGGGGCTCTCCGGCGAGTATCAGACGGATGTGCAATGCTGCGGAGCGGTGGTACATCCCGGCGATATCGTATTCGGAGACGCTGATGGTGTAGTCGTCATGGACTCCGACAACTACGAGGACAATCTCCGGAAAGCGGAGGCATCCGCACAGCGGGAGATCGTGATGAGAGAGCAGTTCAAGACGGCGGACGCGCCGCTGACCAAGTCCGTTGCGCCTCTGATGGAGTATGATCTCGTGAAGATAATCGCAGCTATCAGAAACGGCGAGCTGGAGCTGCCGGAGGAATACAAGAAGTAGGAGAATGTAACCATGTAATCATATGATACGGGTTGCTCCGCGCTTTGCGCTCCCGCAACCCTCAAAACATTCGTAATCCGCTCATTTTTCTGCGAAAATGGCTACTTACTCATGTTTTGGCGGGTCAAAAAGTCAAATCGACTCATGCA
>CAVJQN010000144.1:0-4875 GCA_963651635.1 Agathobacter sp. | reverse complement strand
GGGGAGATGCCATCAGAGCCATGGGATACCGCGTGGAATCGCTGGCGCGCATCGAATCCATGGATTCGGGAAATCGGATAGTTTTCTGTGAAAACCCAAAGCAAAATCAACATAATTAACAATAGACTTTGCTTTTTGCCATGATAAGATGGTTATTGTGATTGTTCACAGGTATGTTTCATCTTTTTTGGGAGGATAATATGAAAAAAGTAGTATCTATTGTACTTGCGGCATGCATGGCTATGTCACTTGCGGCATGCTCATCGGGATCCAAGGACACTGCCACCACTACGGCTGCCGCTACGACAGCTGCAGGTGAGAGCACGGCTGAGTCCGCAGGTGAGAGCGCTGCCGAGACGACTGCAGAGGCTGCGGCAGACGCTAAGGAAGTCAAGGTAGGTTTTATCTTCCTTCATGATGAGAACTCTACATATGACAGGAACTTCATGGACGCGGCAAAGGCTGCATGTGAGGCTCAGGGCGTAGAGTATATGCAGAAGACGGGCATCCCGGAGTCCAACGAGTGCTACGAGGCGGCTGCGGATCTGATCGATCACGGCTGCAATGTGATCTTCGCAGACTCTTTCGGACATGAGTCCTATCTGCTTCAGGCAGCAAAGGAATATCCTGATGTACAGTTCTGCCACGCAACAGGTACTATGGCACATACAGAGAATCTCGACAACTTCCACGACGCATTTGCGGCTATCTACGACGGACGTTATCTGGCAGGCGTAGCTGCAGGCATGAAGCTCAACGAGATGATAGAGGCGGGCGAGTTCACGGCAGACGAGGCAAAGGTCGGCTATGTAGGCGCCTTCACATATGCAGAGGTTATCTCGGGATATACGGCATGGTTCCTCGGCGTACGCAGCGTATGCCCGACAGCTACCATGGAGGTATCCTTCACAGGTTCATGGTATGACGAGGCGGCTGAGAAGGAGAAGGCTCAGATGCTCATCGCTGACGGCTGCAAGCTCATCAGCCAGCATGCAGACTCTATGGGTGCTCCGACAGCATGTGAGGAGGCAGGTGTTCCGAACGTGTCCTACAACGGCTCCACTATCGCAGCATGCCCGAATACATTCATCGTATCCTCAAGGATCAACTGGCAGCCCTATATGGAGCATATGATCGACTGCGTGAAGAACGGCAAGGCTATCGAGGCTGACTGGACAGGTACTCTGGATACAGGCTCCGTAGTTCTGACGGATATCAACGAAGCGGTAGCGGCAGAGGGCACGGCTGATAAGATCGCGGAGGTTACCGCTCAGATAGAGGACGGAAGCCTGCATGTATTTGATACATCTACATTTACTGTAGACGGCGCGACGCTGACGACCTATATGGCAGATGTTGATACCGACGAGGCATATACGGGAGACACAGAGGCGGTATCTGACGGCTACTTCCACGAGTCAGAGTATCGTTCGGCACCGTACTTTGATGTCAAGATCGACGGCATCACACTTCTTGACACTGCATTCTAAGTTTTGTTAACATTAGGGGCGGGATTGGCTTGATCCCGCTCTTTTTTGACCGTTAAGCATTGTGAGGAGAGTCTGACAAGTGGGATCGGAAGTACCGGCTATCGAACTAAAAAATATCAGCAAGAGCTTCGGACAGACCGTCGCCAACGACAATGTCTGTCTGGAGGTGGACTACGGAGAGATACTCGCCATACTCGGTGAGAACGGAAGCGGCAAGACGACGCTGCTGAACATGATCTCCGGCATCTATTTTCCGGACTCGGGTGAGATATTCGTGGACGGAAAGGAAGTCACCATCCGCTCGCCCAAGGATGCATTTGCATGCAGGATAGGCATGATCCATCAGCATTTCAAGCTGGTGGACGTTTTTAATGCTACGGAGAATATCATACTCGGTCTGGAGGATGAGAACGGGAGGTACGACCTGAAGGCAGCCGAGGCAAAGGTCAAGGCGATCAGCGAGCAGTACGGCTTCGAGCTCGATCCGGAAAAGAAGGTCTATGAGATGTCCGTATCGGAGAAGCAGACCGTGGAGATCATCAAGGTGCTGTACCGCGGAGCGGATATACTGATGCTGGATGAGCCTACGGCGGTGCTGACGCCTCAGGAGACGGACAAGCTCTTTGCCGTGCTTCGCCGCATGAAGGCGGACGGCAAGGCTGTCGTCATCATCACCCACAAGCTCCACGAGGTGCTTTCGATATCGGACAAGGTGGCCGTGCTGCGCAAGGGCAGATATATCGGAACGGTCAGGACAGCCGATACCGATGAAAATGCACTTACGGAGATGATGGTCGGCAAGAAGGTCAGCCTGAACATAGACCGCCCCGAGCCTGTAGACCGCAGGGAGCGGCTCATAGTTGCTCACCTTAACTGCGTGAACCGCGAGGGCGTGAAGGTGCTGGACGATGTGACTTTCACCGCGTATTCCGGAGAGATACTGGGCATCGCGGGTATCGCGGGCAGCGGACAAAGAGAGCTGCTGGAGACCATCGCGGGACTCCAGCCCGTCATCAACGGCGGCATACAGTATATCGTGCCGGATACGGGCGAGATCAAGTTCCTGCGGGATCTGACGCCGCTGCAGATAAGGGAGCTCGGCGTGCGGCTGTCCTTCGTGCCGGAGGATCGACTGGGCATGGGTCTGGTCGGCAACATGGATATCGTAGATAATATGATGCTGCGCAGCTATACAAAGGGACATTCCGTATTTCTCAACCGGAAGGACCCGCGGGATCTGGCGCAGAAGATCATAGACGAGCTGGAGGTGGTGACGCCGTCCGCGTCTACTCCCGTCAGACGGCTCTCGGGCGGCAATGTGCAGAAGGTGCTCGTGGGACGCGAGATCGCGGCGGCGCCGACTGTATTTATGGCGGCATATCCGGTCAGAGGTCTGGATATCAACTCGTCTTATCTGATATATGAGCTGCTCAACAGGCAGAAGATGCAGGGCACGGCAGTCATATTCGTAGGTGAGGATCTGGATGTGCTCGTGGAACTGTGCGACCGCATCATGGTCATCGGCTCGGGTACGATCACGGGTATAGTAAACGGCAGAGAAACTACCAAGGAGGAGATCGGTCTTCTCATGACAAAGGAGGTGCGCCATGGCGAGCAGAAATAATATACAGCCCATGATACATCTGTCCAAGAGACCGGCGCTCGTATGGTGGAGATCGTGGCTTATCCGCGCAGCCGCGGTGGGCGCGGCTCTGGTAGTCAGCGCGATAGTTACTGTTGTCATGACAGGACTGGATCCGATAGAGGTATTTGCGGCGATGCTGGACGGTGCGTTCGGTACGAAGCGCAGGCTCTGGGCACTTGCTCAAAAGACAGCCGTACTGCTGTGCGTAGCGCTGGCATTGACACCTGCATTTAAGATGCGATTCTGGAATACCGGCGGAGAGGGACAGATACTGGTGGGCGGTCTGGCGACCACCGTCGTGATGATGTTCATCGGGGACAAGCTCCCTGTGCCGCTGCTGTATCTTGCGATGTTTGCGGCCAGCATCACCGCGGGCGCGCTCTGGGGAGTGCTTCCGGCGCTGTTCAAGGCGAAGTGGAATACGAATGAGACGCTCTTTACGCTTATGATGAACTACATCGCCATACAGCTCGTATCGTACTTTGTATACCAGTGGGCGGTGCCCAAGGGCTCGGGCAAGATAGGCATCATCAATCAGAAAACGCAGACGGGATGGCTCCCCGCCATCGCGGGCAAGGCCTATCTGCTCAACATACTGATAGTCGTTGCGGTGCTGGTATTTGTCTATATCTATCTGACATATTCCAAGCACGGATACGAGATAGCCGTCGTGGGAGAAAGTGAAAACACCGCCAGATATATAGGTATAGATGTACCCAAGGTCATAGTACGTACCATGGTGCTGTCGGGTGCATTGTGCGGGCTCGCGGGGCTGCTTCTGGTAGCGGGCACTGACCATACCATCACCCGTGATACCGCCGGAGGGCAGGGCTTTACGGCGATCATGGTATCGTGGCTGGCGAAGTTTGATCCGATATATATGGTGCTGACGTCTCTTCTGATATGCGCTCTGGAGAAGGGCGCGGGCGAGATATCGACGCAGTTCTCGCTCAATTCGAGCTTTGCGGATATCATCACCGGCATCATCATATTCTTTATCATAGGCAGTGAGTTTTTCATCAACTACCAGTTCAAGCTCTACCATGCGCAGGAGGACTGAATATGATCATTTCATTTTTGCAGCGTGCGATCATTCAGGGCATACCGCTGCTGTTCGGCTCGACGGGCGAGATACTGACGGAGAAGTCCGGGCATCTGAATCTGGGCATCCCGGGCATCATGTATGTGGGAGCCATCTGCGGGGTCATAGGCGCGTTCCTGTACGAGAGCGCGGTCGGCGCGGCACAGCTGGTGCCGATTCTTGCGATATTGATACCGCTGGCCTGCTCCATCGCCGGGTCGCTCTGCATGGGGCTGATATACTGCTTTCTGACGGTGACGCTGCGCGCCAACCAGAACGTGACGGGGCTTGCCATGACGACCTTCGGCGTCGGTATCGGCAATTTCTTCGGAGGCTCCATCATCAAGCTCTCCGGCAGTGATGTGCCAAGTATAGCGCTGACTGCCACCAGCAATATATACAAGACCAAGCTGCCCTTTGCATCAAGCCTCGGTGCTGTGGGAGAGCTGTTCTTTTCATACAGCTTTCTCGCCTATGTCGCAGTCATTATCGCTCTGATAAGCGCATATATCCTGAACCGTACGAGGGTGGGACTGCATCTGCGTGCCGTGGGTGAGAATCCCGCGACCGCCGACGCTGCGGGCATCAATGTGGCGAGGTACAAGTACGTGGCGACATGCGCCGGTAGCGTGATAGCGGGGCTCGGTGGGCTATACTAC
>CAVJQN010000143.1:0-6608 GCA_963651635.1 Agathobacter sp. | reverse complement strand
TTGTAGTATATCCTTGTACTGCTCCAGGAGCTCATACGCTCTGGCTCTTGCCGCCTCACTGCTCGATGATATCCCGTCCATATGCTCCGCCTGGCTTCTCGCCAGCGCCGCCCGCGACACATCATCCAGCCTGCCCGCGATGGTATCATATATCACATTCATCTGCATCGTCCAGGCGCTTTTCTCCGCCTCCTCGCGGCTTTTGAGTGCCAGCGCGCTGGTATCGGCATTGTCCTCTCTCATCGAGCCCAGCGACGCGTCCAGTGCCTCCAGCTTCCTGAGAAAGTCATCATAGGAGCCGCTGCTGGAATTGATGACGACGACCCCGTCCCCGATGATCTCACCGGCGTCCTCCGCTCCCGGTCCCGTCTGCCTGCCCGGAGCCAGTGTCCCGATCACGTCTCCCGGCTGGTCTATACCCTGAGACTGTGTCTGAGCAGACGGATCCAGAACTCCCGATATATATATGCTCACCCCCGCCGTCAGTATCAATCCGGCGACGGTCACTGTCAGGACGGCTCTACACAGCTCCCTCTTCTTCATCGATCACGTCCTCCAGCAGGTCGTCCGAATCGGCGGCTGCAGTGGCAAGCCTGTCGCATCTTTCATTTTCCGGATGTCCGTCATGCCCCTTCACCCAGATAAATGTTACCCGATGCGGCTCCTTTGCCCGCAGCAGGCGCTGCCACAGATCTATATTCTTGACGGGTCCGGTCTTGCGGCGGCTCCAGTTGTTCGCGACCCAGTTGTCTATCCATTTCTGATTGAATGCATCCACCAGATATTTCGAGTCCGAGTACACCTCCACCTCGCAGGGTCTCAGCAGCTCCTCCAGCCCGGCTATGCATCCCATCAGCTCCATGCGGTTGTTTGTCGTCTGCACGTAGCCCTGAGAGAGCTCCTTCTCATATACTCTGTCATGATTGTCTATATATCTGATGATAGTGCCGTATCCTCCCGGTCCGTCCGGGTTGCCGCGCGCCGAGCCGTCCGTATATATCCTCACTATACCCATCCTGCCGATCTCTCCTTCTTATAGGAAAATGCTGATTAAAGCGCTGTCCCGCTCCGGCAAGCCTACATCGCCTCCGGCTCTGCTACCGAGTCTCTCGTCATCAGCTCATCGACCGCTGCGCGCGCGTCCTTGCCCTCAAAGAGTATGCGGTTGACCTCTGTGACTATGGGCATCCTCACATTATATTTCTCTGCAAGCTCTCTTGCCGCCTTGGCGCTGTATACGCCCTCCACGACCATATGCACCTCGTCCATAGCCTCCTGCATAGTCTTGCCCTGACCTATCAGTATGCCCGCGCGGCGGTTGCGGCTATGCATGCTGGCGCATGTGACTATGAGATCGCCCATGCCCGTGAGCCCGTAGAAGGTCTCACGTCTGCCGCCCATCCTGCATCCGAGCCTTGCTATCTCGGTGATGCCTCTGGTGATGAGCGCCGCCTTGGTATTGTCTCCGTAGCCGAGACCGTCCGCGATTCCGGCAGCCAGAGCGATGACATTTTTCAGCGATGATCCCAGCTCCATGCCCAGCACATCATCCGATGTATATACTCTGAATACCGGACTCATGAAGGCATCTCTTACCCTTTCGGCAACCGCCTGATCCCTGCACCCAGATACAACTACCGTCGGAAGCCTCTTTGCTACCTCCTCCGCATGGCTCGGTCCGCACAGCACCGACACCATCGCGCCGGGTATCTCCTGCTCTATCTGGTCCACCAGCGGCATCAATGTGTCCTCCTCGATGCCCTTGGCCACGCTGACTATGATCTGTCCCGGTCTGTAATATTCCTTCATCCGAGCCGCCGTGGATCTGGTATATATGGACGGCACCGCCAGCACCAGCAGCTCCTTGTCTCTCATAGCCTCCTCAAGGTCAGCCGTAAATACGATAGAATCATCCATCCTGGTCTCAAGCACGGGATGAACCCTTGTCTCATTGAGCTTGTCTATCTCGGAGGATATCGCCGACCACATGGTCAGCTCATGTCCGTTGTCGCTGAGCAGGATGCCGAGTGCGAGCCCCCATGTGCCGGTTCCTATGATTCCTATCTTCATGCCTTGTGTGCTCCTTTCCTCAGCTCAAGCTTGCTCTCCGTCCCGTTGAGCAGCCTTTTTATATTGGCTCTGTGCCGCCATATGCACAGGGCAGCTATGATGACTGCTATGATTCTTATCTCCGTCTGCGGATACATCAGACATATCATGACCGCCCCCGCTGTCACCGCTGCCAGCGAGCTAAGCGACACGAGCCGCAGCAGCGCGAAAAGCAGCAGAAATATCGCGATCGCCGTCAGTCCTATCCTGATATCATATGCCAGCAGAAAGCCCGCCGTCGAGGAAACGCCCTTTCCTCCGTTCCAGTTCAGATAAAAAGGAAAGTCGTGTCCGAGTATGGCTCCCAGACCCACGTAAGCGGCGCAGATATCCGCATCGGGCGCTCCCGCCCGTATATGCCTCACGATCAGCACAGGTATCAGCGCCTTCAAAAGGTCTCCCAGCAGCACCAGCGCCCCGCGGCCCGCTCCCATGACACGAAATGAGTTCGTCGCGCCTATATTGCCGCTTCCTGCATGCTGCAGATCCTTATGTTCCAGCCTCGCCAGTATATATCCCGTTGTAAAAAGACCGCATATATATCCGACAGCCAGCAGCACTATCCTTATCATTTTCCTGCACCGTCATTCCTTTCGCGGATCATAAATCTCAGCGGCGTCCCCCTGAAGCCGAACGCCTCTCTGATCTTGTTTTCCAGATATCGCTGATATGAAAAATGCATCAGCTCCTTATTATTTACAAATATGACAAATGACGGCGGCTTGACCGCTACCTGCGATGCATAGAGGATCTTCAGGCGCTTGCCCTTGTCCGACGGCGGCTGCTGGAGTATCGTCGCCTCCGTGATGATCTCGTTGAGCACGCCCGTCGCTATGCGCATGGTCTGATTGGCGCAGACCATATCTATCATCTCAAAGAGCTTGGGCAGACGCTGACCTGACAGCGCGGATATATAGATATACTGTGCGTACTGCATGAACGAGAGCGTGTTCTGCACCTTTTTCGTAAACTCGTTCATGGTCTTGTCGTCCTTCTCGACCAGATCCCACTTGTTGACGGCGACTATGATGCCCTTGCCTCTCTCGTGCGCTATGCCCGCGATCTTGGCATCCTGCTCCGTCACGCCCTCCGACGCGTCTATGACCAGTACCACCACATCGGCGCGCTCCACCGCCGTGACCGCGCGGATGATGCTGTAGCGCTCTATATTTTCCTTGATGCGGCTCTTGCGGCGCATCCCGGCGGTATCTATAAATACATAGTCCTGACCGTTTCTCCTGATCACGGTATCTATCGCGTCTCTGGTGGTCCCGGCGATATCGGATACTATGACGCGGTTCTCACCCGCCAGCCGGTTGACGATGGACGACTTTCCTACATTGGGCTTGCCTATGATGGCGACCTTCGGTCTTGTGTCCTCTTCTGCGTCCCCGTCCGATGCCGGGAAATCAGCGCATACCGCATCCAGCAGATCGCCCAGTCCCAACTTGGACGCCGCCGATATACCGATAGGCTCTCCTATGCCGAGATTGTAGAACTCATATACATCGTTGCCGAACTTGGAGAAGCTGTCCATCTTGTTGACCGCGAGCACCACCGGCTTGCCGCTGCGTCTCAGCAGATCCGCCACACTGTAGTCCGCGTCCACCAGCCCCTGACGCACATCCGTCAGGAAGATGATGACATCCGCCGTATCTATCGCTATCTGCGACTGCTCGCGCATCTGCACCATGATCGTATCCGTGGTATCCGTCTCGATGCCGCCCGTATCTATCATGGTAAATGTCCGATCCAGCCACGTACAGTCGGCATATATCCTGTCTCTCGTCACACCCGGAGTATCCTCCACGATGCTTATCTTCTCACCCGCGAGGGTGTTGAACAGCGTCGATTTGCCGACATTCGGTCTTCCTACTATTGCTACTATCGGTTTGCTCATATATGCGCACCTTCCGTTTCTCTCACGAACAGCTCTGCCGCATCACTGCGCGGCTGCCTCACTGACGGTCACTTTCCCGTCATCCGGCTCGTATCTCCCGGCTCTGCGGCGATATCCGCCCGCCGTGTCATCTCCGTTCAATGCATCTATCAGATCATATCCCGACGACCCGCATATCTGCACCGGCACGCCCAGCGCCTCCTCCAGCTGCTCCCTCGTCATATCGTCCAGAAATGTCTCCTCGCCCGAGCGGAACATATTGACCGGGAGGATGAGCCTGCTGCCCAGCTCCTTATCCTTGAGCTGCTTTAGTATATCCTGATATGTCAGCAGCCCTGAGACAGTGATTGCCTCTCCGAAGAAATCATTTATAATCTCAAATACCTGCACTCTCTTGCCGGGAACGACCTTCACGAATCGCCCCGCTATGTCTTTCAGCGTCGGCGCAGCCAGACGGCCTGTTGCTATCGACACCATCTCCTGTGCGTCTGCTTTCGTTTCTGTACCTGCTTCTCTGCCCGCAGGCGCTCCCATATCGGAGCATACATCTGCTTTACTGTCTTCTGTTTTTCTGTCTGCTGCTTCCCCGCCAGCTGCTTTCCCGTCCGCTTCTTCGTCGGCACAGTGCCCATCGCGCGAGCTCAGCGCCTCTATCGCATCAGCGGTCTCCTCCAGCAGCAGCCGGAGCATGCCTACGCCGTTTTCCAGCTGGATATATCCGTCATAGACCTCCTCATCGGGTATCTGTCTGCCCGCGAGTATATAGAACTCGTCGCTGGCATGAAACAGATGCGTGCCGACCCGCTCCATCGCCAGCCTCTGAAAACGCTCCACGATATCTATCGTCTCTGACGCGACTCTCCCGTCCACCGGATCTATCTGTGTGAGTCCCTCGCGATATTTCGTCATCCCTATGGGCACCACCGAGACGCTCTCCAGCTGAGGCGTCCACTCCAGCATATCGCTCAGTGTCCGAACCAGCTGTTCTCCGTCATTCCATCCCGGACACAGTACTATCTGTCCGTTCATATGTATGTCGGCTGCTCGCAGACGGTCTATGATACTCAGGCTCTCTCCGGCGCGCCTGTTATGGAGCATCCGGCACCTCAGCCCGGGATCAGTCGTATGAACAGAGATATTGATCGGCTCCATGTGGTACTGGATGATACGGTCTATGTCCCTGTCCTTCATATTGGTCAGCGTCACATAGTTGCCCTGCAGAAATGACAGTCTGGCGTCATCATCCTTGAAATAAAGCGTCTCCCGCATACCCGGAGGCATCTGATCTATAAAGCAGAATATGCATTTGTTGGAGCAATGCCGGTATTCGCTCATGAGCCCCGAGTCAAATTCCAGTCCCGGATCCTCATAGTCATCGTCTATCTCACATTCCCATTGCTCACCGTCCGGCTTTTCTATCAGCATCACATAGCTGTCAGATGAGATATAATATCTGTAGTCAAATACATCCTCTATCTCATGTCCGTCGATCGCTATCAGCCTATCTCCCGGCTCTATGCCCAGCTCGTCGGCTACCGAACCGGCCGCGACACTCTTTATTATATGCATTATTTCATTACATCCTCAAATTGATACGGATTGCTGTGCACATAGCGCTCCCGCAGCTCACAAGCTACGTATCCATCTGCGCATCCCTCACCCATGTGAGCCTGCCTCCGGTGATGCCTATCACGTCAAAGCGTATCCTCACCGGACCGGAAGACCTGCGATATAGATATGCACGGGCTGTCTTTCTGATCTGATACATCTTGCGACGGTCTACCGCCTCCAGCGCATCGCCGTACCTCGCCGACGAGCGGTACTTGACCTCGACAAATACAAGTATATCACCATCCTGCGCGACTATGTCTATCTCTCCCTCACGCGTGCGAAAATTCCTCTCAAGGATATGCAGACCCTGCTTCTCGAGAAATGCCGCCGCCTCATCCTCGCCGCGTGCGCCTACACGGCGCTTGTTCATATGAACTTCGTGATAAATGTTTTCCTGTGGATCGGACATGCCCCGTACCTGCGTATCGCCTCTATATGCTCCCTTGTCCCGTAGCCCTTGTGCTTTGCAAAGCCGTACTCCGGATACAGAGCATCCATCACCTCCATCAGCCTGTCTCTGGTCACCTTCGCCAGTATGCTCGCAGCTGCTATGCTCACGCTTCTGGCATCTCCGTGGACGATGCCGACCTGCTTGATATGCATATCCGGTATCACGACCGCATCATTGAGGAGCATATCCGGCACGGGTCGCGTCCCGGTATCCCTGCTGTAAAGCCCTGCGACTGCCTCTCTCATGGCCTTGTAGGTCGCCTGCAATATGTTGATTTCGTCTATGAGCGCATGATCCGCATATCCTATGCTGTATGCCTCTGCCTTCTCTATGATCTCATCATACAGCTCGTCTCTGCGCTTGGGTGAGAGCTTCTTGGAGTCATTGAGATACAGGATCTCGCAGTCCGGCTTTAGTATCACGGCGCCCGCCACGACTGGTCCCGCCAGCGGTCCCCTGCCTGCCTCGTCCACTCCGCATATCATACGATACTCACCGGCATATTTATTTTCAAACTCGTGCATCCCTGCGAGGCGT
>CAVJQN010000142.1:3844-9125 GCA_963651635.1 Agathobacter sp. | reverse complement strand
GCGCCGGACGAGACCTCGGTGATCTCCTGTGTGATGGCTGCCTGACGCACGCGGTTGTACTGCACCGAGAGCTCGTTGAGCAGGTTCTGCGCGTTTTGATTGGCGGAGCTCATGGCGGTCATGCGTGCATTTTGCTCACTGCAGAAGCTGTCTACCAGAGCACTGTATATAAATCCCGTGATGTAGCTCTGCATCGCGTTGTTCAGCACGTTCTGCACGGACGGATAGAACCTGAACACCTTGGCAGAGAGCTGGTCTGTCGAGCTGACGGCGAACTGTGCGCGGTGGAAGGGCAGCAGCCGGGTAGACTTCGCTACTCCCTCCATGTTGCTTTTCATATCCGTGTAGATGATGAATATCTTGTCCACCTTCCTCCTGTCAAAGAGATCCAGCAGGAGAGCAGATATCTCGCGCGCCCTGTGCATCGTGGGATTCTGCGCGGTATACAGAAAACTCTTTTCCACGGGTATATGATGCTGTCCGAAGTACTGACGCCCGTACTCGCCGACTACAAACAGCTTGGTATCGGCATGCTCCGAGAGCAGATGCTCCGCCTCGTGTATGACATTCAGGTTGTATGCCCCCGCCAGCCCCTTGTCCGCGGTGATGACGAGACAGGCATAGGTACCGTCGGGAGCGTCGCTGCCGTCGAGCGGATAGAAATATCTGCTTTCCACATCGCCCGCCGTACGGAATATACGCTTGATCTCCTTTTGGAGTGCCGTAAAATACGGTCTCGTCGCGTCCAGCTCCGCCTTCGCCTTCTTCATCTTGGTAGAGGCTATCAGATACATGGCATTCGTGATCTTCTGCGTATCACGGACGCTGCTCATGTGATCCTTGATTTCCTTGGTATTGGCCATTACTTGTCCTTTTTAGCATCGAGATATTCTCTCGCACACGTAAGGAGCGCTTCCTTCTGCTCGTCCGTGAGCATGCCGGACTGCTCGATCTGCGCGCAGACCGACGACTGATGCGCCTGCACGTACTTGATCATCTCAGCTGCCGATGAGCGTATCTGCCCGACGGGTACATCCTGAAACAGATGTCCCAGACCCGCGATGAGCATGATCACCTGCTCCGTCTGCGAGAGAGGGTGGTTCTGCGGCTGCTTGAGCAGCTCCATCAGGCTCCTGCCCGCAGCGAGCTGAGCCTTGGTAGTATCGTCCAGATCACTTGAGAACTGGGTAAATACTTCCATTTCGCGGTACTGTGCCAGCTCCAGACGGATCGCTCCCGATGCCTTCTTCATAGCCTTGGTCTGCGCATCGCCGCCGACACGCGAGACTGACAGCCCGACATTGACGGCGGGGCGCTGTCCTGCGAAGAACAGGTCGCTCTCCAGAAATATCTGACCGTCCGTGATAGAGATAATGTTGGTCGGTATATATGCCGACACGTCGCCTGCCTGCGTCTCTACTATGGGCAGAGCCGTGAGGCTCCCGCCGCCCAGCGTATCGGACAGATGCGCGGAGCGCTCCAGCAGACGGGAGTGCAGATAGAAGACGTCTCCGGGATATGCCTCACGCCCGGGAGCACGCTCCAGCAGGAGACTGAGGCTGCGGTAGGCTATCGCATGCTTGGAGAGATCGTCATATACTATGAGCACGTCCCTGCCGCTGTGCATGAAATACTCGCCCATCGCACATCCGGCATAGGGAGCCAGATACTGCAGTGGCGCGGAATCGCTGGCGGTAGCCGCCACGACGATGGTATAGTCGAGCGCACCGTGCTTTCTGAGAGTTTCCGTCAGCTGCGCTACGGAGGAGGCCTTCTGTCCTATGGCGACATAGATGCAGACTACACCCTTGCCCTTCTGGTTCAGTATGGTATCAAGCGCGATGGTCGTCTTGCCCGTCTGACGGTCGCCGATGATAAGCTCACGCTGACCGCGCCCTATGGGAAACATCGCATCTATGGCAAGCAGTCCGGTCTCCATAGGCCTGTTCACGCTCTGACGGTCGATGATGCCGGGAGCGGGAGACTCGACAGGATAGTAGCCGTCGGCTCTGACCGCCTCGCGGCCGTCTATGGGACTGCCGAGCGCGTCCACGACGCGGCCTAAAAAGCCGTCGCCCACAGGCACGCCTGCCGCCTTGCCCGTACGGTATACGGGACTTCCCTCGCATATATCGCGGTCATCTCCGAACAGTATGCATCCGATATGATCGCGTTTCATATCCTGAACCATGCCGCGCACACCGCCGGTGAAGATCAGTATCTCTCCGTATGCCGCGTGCTCCAGTCCGCTCACGGTAGCTATGCCGTCTCCCACGGTGAGGACGGTTCCGCTCTCCTGAGAGAGGTCATAGGGCGTCCAGTCCTCGATAGCCTCCTTCATGAGTGATATGACGTCGCCGTCCCTGCCTATCGCGGCCTCCCATCTTTCCTTGAGCTGGCTCAGACGTCCATCCAGTTCATGCTCATTCATGATCATTCTCCTTGGACTGCATCATGCGGGCAGTGGCGGCTACCGCCAGATCGACTATATCCTCCCTTGCCTGCTGTACAGCCTTCTGACGCTCCTGCTGCGCGGTACTCTGAGCCTGTGCTATGATCCGCTCGCTCTGAGCCTGCGCCTTGTCGAGGATAGCCTGAGCCTGCGCGGATGCGTCTTCCTGTGCCTTTTTGATCACGTCGCTCGCCTGCTCGTCTGCCTGACGGAGCTTATCGGCATATTGCTTTTCCAGCTCGTCGGCATGGTCGAGCTTCTGCTGTGCCTCGTCACTCAGACTCTGATAGTACGCCGTACGCTTGTCCATGAAGTCCTTGACAGGCTTGTAGAGCAGTATATACAGACCTCCGGCGAGTATGACAAAGTTGAACATGTGCAGCAATATCTGCTGCCAATCTATATTCAGCGGAAGATTCATGAGGTATCGCCTCCCTTACAGTACGAAGATGATCAGGATGGCGATGATCAGTCCATAGATGATGGCCGTCTCGATAAATACCAGACCCAGCATGAGAGTGGTACGTATATCGCCCGATGCCTCGGGCTGGCGCGAGATGCTCTCGGAGGACTTGGCGATAGCCATGCCCATGCCTATCGCACCGGCGGCAGCGGCGAGACCTACGCACAGCGCGGCTGCCATAGCCTTGCCGGATGCGGTCGTGTCGGCACCGTCTGTCGAAGCGCCCTGAGCCGTGCCTGCCGCGTCAGCATCAGTGGGCATATTTGCGGCCGGTGCCGGTGATGTCTGCGGTCCGGGACCGGTCATCTGATCGCCGAGTGAGGGCGTCTGTGAGTCGCCTGCGGGAGCCTGCTCCTGAACCGATGACTGCGCGGCGGCATCGCCTGCGGGTCCCTGAGTGCCTGCAAGAGCACAGACGGAAAGCGCCACGACAAAGGCGGCGGCTGCGATTACGGTAAGTATGTTTCTGATCGATTTTCTCTTTGAGTTCATTTGATTTCCTCCTGCATCCTCTTATGTTCTGTCAGAGGATGCTTTTACATAGATAACACTATGATGCAGCTTCCTTGGGAGATGCCGGCTCGGAGACCTCGCCGTAGAACAGCGCCGTCAGCATGGTCAGCACGTATGCCTGTATCAGCGCGTGCAGCAGCGTGAACATGATACCGACTATCACGGGCAGGGCGAAGCTCAGCATCGTATAGTAGTAGACGAGCTCTGTCACGAGCAGCCCGCTCAGCATCGCGCCGAACAGACGAAAGCTCATGGATATCGGCAGCGAGAAGTCCTTGAGCGTCTTGCCGACACCGCCGAGACCGTTGCCCGCTATGCCGCCGGACATGATGACCATGTAGGACATAAAGCCCATCGCGATGGCTCCGTTTATATCGGAGAGCGGCGCGGGGAGCGATATTGACGCGCCCTCGGTGGTGACTGCCTGCAGCCCCAGCAGCTCGAACAGCGTGCTGATGAAGATATACACGCCCGCGGCAAATACATACGCTCCGAGGAAGCCGTTGCGGTGCGGACTGTTGGCCTTGGCCAGTCTGTCAAACATGCCCACCGCCTCCTCCAGCATCAGCTGGAGCCTGCCGGGGACGAGCCTGAATCCCGGTATCACCAGAACTCTGATGCATACGGCTGCGGCCAGCAGTATGGCGGTGATCGTATATGCCGAGATCAGTCCGGGATTGACATCCTTGAGTCCGAAGAGACTGACGGTGCCGACCTCGTGGAGGACGGCGTCCTTCATAGCAACCTTGATTGATTCCTCGTGCCCGCCGGGGCTTTTGATGCTCACGGAGGCGATCAGCAGGACGGCCATGATGCATATCCAGCCTGCGAGGAATATGTTTCTTTGCTTTTTGCTCATAGGCAGCTCCTTTCCATGAGCGTATCAAAACCTTTTCTAATCGCCATGTATTGTAGTCCCTTGCGAATTTAAGTCAAGCGAATTTTGTGTGATTTTAACATAAGAAACGAAGGCTGATTGTAAATATTGCCTTGCCGTTATTGCGGTGATGCGATCCACTGATATGCCAGCCTCGGCGAGCCGTCTTCGACATAGATGATCCCGCATCTTACAAATCCGTTCTTTTCAATCAGGCTTTGCATCGTCAGGTTATGGGGGTGCGTATCTATCCTGATGTTGCGAAACTGTTCCTTACAGTGATCAGCGATACACCGGAACAGACCGTGTACCTGACCGTCACCGGCGACTCTGTGGATAGTTGCATATGGCTCGTCATTGAGCCATGCGCCGTCTTCTATATGTGCATAGTTTGGCTCTGCGTCCTTAAATAACGCAAAAACGCCGTGTATACCGTTCTCATCATATATGACCTTGCAGACCTTCTGACGGATATCTGACATAACCAGTGTCCTGTCAGGATAGGAATGTCCCCATTGTGTCGGGTTACCGTTTTGGATCATGTAGCCCTGAGCATAGCTGTATATATCCATGATTCTGTCGAGGTCTGTAGCCTGTGCATCTCTTATATTCAACATATTTCCTCCTAAAGCGTCCGCCATAATTGTAAATCCCAAATCTACGACATGCCTTTGCGTATGTCAACAGAGAGCGGCGGCCGGGATATGTAGGTGTCGGGTCAGTGCCAAAAGCGCGCCGTTTTACGCGATAGAGCCGGTAAAAACCGGTAAAAATGGCAGAAAAAGAGGCTATTGCACTATTGATCAGAACAGATAGTGCGGCAGCCTCTTTTCGCGTGTATCGTAGGCAGTGAGCCTTATTTCGTGCCGAATATGCGGTCGCCGGCATCGCCGAGACCGGGACAGATATAGGCATGGTCGTTGAGCTCTCTGTCGAGATGGCCTACATATATCTGCACGTCGGGATGCGCCTGCTG
>CAVJQN010000142.1:0-3834 GCA_963651635.1 Agathobacter sp. | reverse complement strand
ACATGAACTTGATCTTTCTGCCGCCGTGCTGCTTGATCTGTGTGATGGCATCGACAGCGCTGCCGCCCGTGGCGCACATGGGATCAGTCACGACGATGACCCTCTCCTCGATCGGATCGGGCAGCTTGCAGTAGTACTCGTGAGGCAGATGAGTCTCGGGATCTCTGTAGAGACCTATATGACCGACCTTTGCCGTAGGTACGAGCTTCAAGAGTCCGTCCACCATGCCCAGACCGGCTCTGAGTATCGGAACGATAGCGAGCTTTCTTCCGGAGAGAAGCGGCGACTGTGTCTTCTCGATGGGAGTCTCAATCTCCACATTCTCTGTCATGAGATCTGAGAGTGCCTCATAGCCCATCAGCATGGATATCTCTCCGACGAGAGCGCGGAACTCATTGGTTCCCGTGTCCTTCATCCTGAGGATGGTGATCTTGTGCTGAACGAGCGGGTGATTATTGATAAATACGCTTCCCATAGACGCCTCCTTGTAGGGAATAGATATGATGACCGCTTCCTGCAGAACCGGGTGCAAAACCACAGATGATTTTATCACCCGCATGCTGCCTATTCAAGACGCGTTATTGTGTCGTATCATCATCCGAGATGTCATCGGATGATGCATCATCCGAGGTGACGGAATCATCGTCCTCCGACGCATCCGGCTTGTCCGAGTCAAAGAGCGCGGGCGTATGTCCGCTCGGCTCAAATGAAGGATATGCGCCGTTGGCCTGCGCAGGATAGTCATCAGTCTCACCTGATGTACTGTACGATGAGCCCGAGGGTACACACAGATCCTTTACCAGATCACTGGTATGGGGCGAGAGCGCGAGGATATCACGCTGCCTTGCCAGCCTTTTCTTGACGGTCTCGCGTATCAGCTGGTATATGAAGCCAAATACCGGCACACCTATGATCATGCCGACCACGCCGTACATACCTCCGAAGAAGAGTATCGCAAAAAGCACCCAGAAGGAGTCGAGGTTGGTCGCATTGCCCAGTATATGAGGTCCCAGGATATTGCCGTCGAACTGCTGGAGTATGATGATGAATATGACAAATACCACGCATTGCAGCGGATCCACGATCAGCACGAGCAGCGCGGACGGGATAGCGCCGATGAACGGTCCGAAGAACGGGATGATATTGGTCACGCCGACTATCACGCTGATCAGCACGGCATACGGCATACGCACCAGCGTGGTAAATGCAAGGCAGATCAGACCGATGATGAGGGAGTCAAGGAGCTTGCCGTTGATGAAGCCGCCCATGTAGTCATTGAGTATGTGTGCCTGACGCATGATCCAGTCGGCAGCCTGCTCCTCACCCTCCGGCAGTCCGCGCTTGTAGGGAAAGAGGGCAAGCAGTATCATCCTAGACTGTCTGAGAAATGTATCGGACTTGTCCAGCATATACGCGGCGATGATAAGACCGATGATCAGATCCTTTACTCCGACCAGTGCGCTCAGTATACCGGAGGACACACCTGACATGAGGCTCTTGAGGTTCGGAAATATCTGATTTGTCGCGAGTGCCTCCAGCTCCGCCGCTATGTCCACAGAGCTGTTTTGCAGAAAATCCATGAGCGGCTCATTGTCTGCGGCAAAGTCGTCTACCCAGCCTATGATTGTCTGATAGTAGGTCGGAGCGGCAGTGATGAGCGCGGCTATACTGTCGATGAGCTGCGGCACTATAAGCGCGAACAGTCCGTAGATGATGAGCACGGCTGCTACTATGCAGAGAAATATCGCTATCGTCGAGGCGAGACGCCTGCGCTTGGCCCCGTGCCCGTCTGTGCAGCTCTCTACGCCGAACAGTCTGTACAGACGGCGGATGAGGAGCTTTTTGAGCGGCATCAGCAGATATGCGATGACCGCACCGTATATGAAGGGACTGACTATCGCGACCACGGCCGAGATCTCGCCCTGAAGGCTCCTGAAGCGGTACACAAGAAAGAAGAAAAGTATGCACGCCGCTACAGTAAGAAAGAGAGCCAGCCCCCTCTCAAAGTATGTTTTGAAGCTGTCCTTCATGGATCTTACTTGCCCTCCAGAGAGAACTTAACCAGCACATAGTCGCCGACCGCGTGAGACACGGGTACGGAGTAGTAGAGGTAGCCGTCCTTGGCATAGCTGAAACATTCCGGGAAGTAATCCTTCTTCATGGGGAAGTCGGCATCCTCGAAGAGCTGCTTGTAGTAGTCCAGACCGTAGCGCTCGCGGCTCTCCTTGAAATCAGCCAGCTGGTCGTCGTTGCTGTTATACAGCTGCACATCCGAGGAGAGTACATATCCTGCCTGAGTATACGGATCCGCATAGTCGGAGAAGCCGAGATTCTTGAGCGTCTCGATATTTATCGTGTTTGTATAGAAGGTATTGTTCGGGTGAGCCGCGTCGGGCTCGTTGTAGTAGCCTGTATATGTCACACAGATCTGCTTTTTGTTGATGGTGATGACCTTGCAGGTGATGTCCACGGTCGCGTCGCTGCCGAGGCCATTGCCCTTGATGACGGAGACGGCATTGTCCTTGAGCATCTTGTTGAGCTCGTCCTGCTTGGCGGTATCGCTCAGACCTGAGACTACGGGATACTGGATCTTCATGTCGCCCTGAGTGTAGGTCTCGATGGTCGCCGTCACTACGGCATCCGACTTCGCCTCGCCGGATGATGCGGCAGTCGTCTGCGCGGCAGTGGTGGGCGCCTCGGTAGCTGCGGCAGTGGTCTGCGCCGCCGTGGTATGGCTGGAGAGATCCACCTCTTCATATTTCTTCTTGCAGCCCGTGATCAGAGCCGCGGTCATGCAGGCGATAAGTGTGATTGCTATGATATTTGATTTCTTCATGATTACCTCCGAATCGAATGTAACTAACCAAGAGAATTATATCCTAAAAATGTTAAATTGTATGTGCGGCTTGATGAACATTTTATGAAGTGCATCCTGCGAAAGAACAGGTGCATGACAGAGCGTCAGGAAGTATAATGTGAAAACCGGGAAATCGGTACAAAAAACGCAAAAAGATCAAGATATACGGGAGATGGGAAATCATGGAAGACATTTCAAGAGAAGAAGCATTTGACTTACTGAAAAGGTATAACAGGGATCCGTTTCATATCCAGCATGCCCTGACGGTAGAGGCGGTCATGCGATGGTACGCGAAAAAGCTGGGATACGAGGCCGATCAGGAGCACTGGGGGATCGTGGGTCTGCTGCATGATATTGATTTTGAGCTGTATCCCGAGGAGCACTGCCTGAAGGCGCCGGAGCTGCTGAGAGAGGCGGGCGTGTCGGAGGATATCATCCACAGCGTGGTATCGCACGGGTACGGGATCACCGTAGGATGCGGGACGACGCTGAGCGTAGAGCCGGTTCATGAGATGGAGAAGGTGCTTTTTGCGGCAGATGAGCTCACGGGACTGATATGGGCAGCGGCGCTGATGCGTCCGTCCAGAAGCACGAAGGATATGGAGCTGAAATCTCTGAAGAAAAAGTACAAGAGCAAGGGCTTTGCCGCAGGCTGCTCACGAGAGGTGATACAGCAAGGCGCGGATCAGCTCGGATGGGAGCTGGACAAGCTGCTGGAGATGACACTGCAGGCTATGCAGGAGTCCGAGGATATGATCAACGCGGAGCTGGACGCGCAGTAGATGCGGCCGAGTCACAGGTCCGAGCCATCTGAGAGCGAGGCGGAATGCAGTCAAACTACGACAGACAGATAGATACAGCAAGGGAGATATTCCTCGGATACGACATCGCGAGGCTGGCGGAGAAGTTTTCTCTGGAGACGGACGATGAGTATATGTATATCGAGTACATCGGAGAGCTATATCTCATAGAGAGAG
>CAVJQN010000141.1:0-4331 GCA_963651635.1 Agathobacter sp. | reverse complement strand
GTTCACGCTTGATATACTCGGCGAGAAAAAGACGATAACGCTTCCTGATTTTGACGACGAGGGCTGGGGCGACAGATGGAAGATACTCTTCGGCAGATATCTGCTGGAAGGCAGAAAGATCCGCCCCATGCATGAGTTTATCACTTACAGCCAGCTCCCGTGGGGAGAGGTCTATAATGAGAAGTTCAAGCAGCGATGCATCATGCGCCTCGCGGGCACATTCGGCAGCCGCATAGAGACATTTAAGGAGAAATGCGAGAAGAATCACGCAGTTCCGATAGAGTCAACAGGCTGCGGATATGAGTTCTCCCTGCTGGACGGACTGAAGGTGCGATTCATACTGTGGGAGGGCGACGAGGACTTCCCCGCGTCCGCGCAGATACTCTTCTCCGACAACTTCCCGGACGCCTTTACGGCAGAGGACAGCGTGGTGGTATGTGAGTACATACTTGGAAATATGAAATGATACCAGGGTTGCGGGAGCGCAACGCGCGAAGCAACCCGTATCAACTTGGATAGCAATACAGAGGAGAGCGCAACATGGCTGAAAGACTAATGGGAAGCCTGATCATAGGGCAGTCCGGCGGACCGTCGCCGGTGATCAATGCCAGCTGCTACGGAGTGATAAGAACAGCGTTGGACAGTGATTATATTACCACAGTATACGGCGCGAACTACGGCATCAAAGGCGTACTCGAGGACAGACTGATGATCATGGACAGGGAAGATCCCGCAGAGCTGGATCTGCTTCCCTATACACCGTCGTCGGCGCTGGGCTCATGCAGGTACAAGCTGGCAGATCCCGACGAGGACGACACTGATTTCAAACGCATTCTGGAGATATTCAAAAAGTATGATGTCCGCTATTTTGCCTATAACGGCGGCAATGATTCGATGGACACCTGCAACAAGATCTCCAAGTACATGAAGAAGGTCGGCTATGAGTGCCGCGTCATGGGCGTACCCAAGACCATAGACAACGATCTGTACGGCACGGATCATTGCCCCGGATATGCCTCATCGGCGAAGTATATCGCGACATCGCTGATGGAGATATCGCGTGACGCCAAGGTCTATGATACGGGTCAGGTCACAATCGTTGAGTGCATGGGGCGCAATGCCGGATGGCTGACAGCGGCGGCATCACTTGCCAATATACGGGAGAAATGCGTGGACTTCATATATCTGCCCGAGGTGGATTTTGATATGGACAGCTTTCTGACGGATATCAGGGAGTGCTATGAGCGCACGGGATACTGCATCGTGGCTGTATCCGAGGGCATCCACTATGCAGACGGGAGTCTGGTGGCGGAGGCAAAGACAGCCGCGCTCGACGGCTTCGGACATGAGCAGCTGGGCGGACTGGCGGCGAAGCTGGCAAATGTGGTAAAGGAGAGACTCGGAGTCAAGGTACGCGGGATAGAGCTGTCGCTGCTGCAGAGATGCTGTGCGCACTGCGCGTCTCAGACCGATATAGGCGAGGCGTATGCGGCGGGCAAGGCGGCCGTGGAGCTGATGACAGCGGGAGAGACGGACAAGATGGTCGGATATGTCTGCGACAGGACAGACGGATACCACTATGAGATATGCACGTTCGGACTGTCTGAGGTCGCCAACTATGAAAAGAGAGTTCCGAGGGAGTGGATCAACGAGGCGGGCAACGGCGTGAAGCAGGAATTCACAGACTACGCTCTGCCGCTCATACAGGGAGAGACACTGATGCGCAAGGAGCATTCGCTGCCGAGATTTGCGATGCTCAGGAGGATATACGCACAGTAATCGTGTGATATAATGTCTTCAAATAAAGATATACAAGAAAGAAGGATTGGTTATGGATGACGCACTGAGGATCATACTCGGCCTGGGCTTTGTATTTTTTGTTGTGATGGTAGTCTGCTATCTGGTATATGCGGTCGGACTGCTGAAGATGTTTCACAAGATGGGTGAGCCGGGCTGGAAAGCATTTATACCGTTTGTGAATCTGTATACGCTGTACAGGAGAGTGTGGGAGGCAAAGTATTTCTGGATTCAGATGCTCTTTGTAGTCCTTGCGCGGGCACTGAGCAGCTACGTACATGATCTCGCATTTGCAGAGATTCTGGCATGGGCAGTCGGCGCGGCAAGTATAGCAATCAAGGCGATGATAAACTATAAGCAGTCCAAGGCATTTGGCGCGGGAGTCGGGATGACGATTATCCTGTTCTTAATGCCATCGATAGGTACGATGCTGCTGGGCTTCGGCGGTTATCAGTATATCGGACCGCAGACGGACGCTATGAGCCGCTGAGGAAGAGCCGAAACCGAGGCGGGAAAGAGATTTATCTGAGACGGCGACCACAGTCGAGATGATGGATATGCAGTATTCGGTCGGAAACGTGTTCAATGCATCACAGAGATATAGAGATGTATGGCAGGCACTACGAACTCACAGGATGGTCTGGCAAGGATCAGAAAGGAGCAAGAATATGCAGGTCACCATTCAGAAGATACCCGAGAGCTTACAGGAATTTGAGACACTGGCAGGAGCGCAGAGAACGCCGGAGATGATCTGCGCGCTGTTTTTGTGCGCGCTTTCACTCTTTGACAGGGAGCAGGGTACGGGCACGGCGGCGATGAATATACTGCGCGGACCGCAGCCCATGACACCGTACGATCAGCAGTTCCTGCGGGATCGGCTGCGCGGCAAGAGCTACCTGCCGCTGGCATATTTTGAGGGTGCGACGCCGCAGAACGGATACAAGCCGAATGTACCCTATGTACTGAACGTACAGCCGGATCCCAGACCGCAGGACATCGAGCCGGGATATCTGAGGGTCTTCCTGACAACAGCGGGGGCGGACTCACCGAGACCCATGAAGCTGCGGCAGAAGGAATCGACAGGAGAGTGGTTCCTCTGGGAGTATTCCAGCATCTTAAGCGGGATACGCACACCGGACGCTGAGAACCCGTGGGCGTAGGAATACATGCAATCGGAGGATCCTGCGGTGAAGAAAAGAACTCTCATGACGATCATCATGCTGCTGTGCTTTATGCTGGTGGCGAGTACGGCATCTGCCGCGGACTTCGGAGATTATTCCGGAGACTCGGACTATGATTACGGCGGCAGCTATGGCGGCGGCAGCTACGACTACGGAGGCAGTGATTACAGCGGCTCTGACAACAGCTACAGCCCATCATCGTCCGATGGTGACAATGTGACGACGGTGATTCTGGTGGGTGTAGTCGTTATCTTCCTCGTCTTCGGCGTGCTGTCCGAGAAGCTGAAGGAGAGCAGCTCCAAGACGAAGCAGGGTACGCACGTGGATGATCGTGCACAGCGCGCAGCGCTCACGCCCATCAGTGAGTATGTGAAGATAGATCCGGGATTTAACGAGGCGGCGCTTTGCGAGAGGGCTTCAAATCTGTATGTGAAGATGCAGAACGGATGGACTGCGAAGGATATCGAGCCTCTGCGTCCGTATTTCACAGACGCATTCTTTACGCAGATGGAGCGTTCACTCAAGAATCTGGCAAAGCGGGGCGAGACAAATTACGTCGAGCGTATAGCGGTGCTTGACGTCTCTGCGCTGGGCTTCAATCAGACGGCGGACGAGGATCATATCATACTGCGTCTGCGCACGCGTATCATAGATTATACGGTCAAGGACAGCACGCAGGAGGTCATCCGCGGAAGTCGTCAGCGTGAGAAGTTCATGACATATGAGTGGGATGTGATGCGCCAGAAGGGCATGCAGACGAGTGCAGACGGCGACGGGATCAAGAATATCAAGTGCCCAAGCTGCGGCGCGCCTCTTGATATCAACGCAAGCGCGAGATGTCCGTACTGCAGATCCGTGATACAGCAGCAGGCGTATGACTGGGTTATCAGCTCCATACGCGGCATCAAGCAGCAGACGAAGTAGCCTGCGGGAGGCGGAGCCCACGGCTTGAGAGATATACGGGAGGGTCGTGTCATGACTGTGCGGCATGTCATTATCATAATTAGTGCACTGGCGGGGCTGTCGCTTCTGACAGCCTGCCATCGCGCGGCAGGGGTGCCAGACAAGCAAATGGTTTATACATATGCGGATACAGAAGTATATAGCAATGGTTTTAAGGTAACCAAGACGGCTTATGCGCCCGGTGAGATGAAGCTGTATTACAGCGGGGCGGATGAACTCAAGGATAATGAGATCCGCTGCTATGGTGCGGATTTTGAGGATCTGGGTGATGACTTCACGCATACCTTTGATGGCGGCGTGCTGACCGTAAAGGCGCAATTCGCGGACAAGATCAGTGGTATCAAGATAGACGATGCAGACGGCGGGGTCATCTATCATCTGCGTTATCTG
>CAVJQN010000140.1:0-3580 GCA_963651635.1 Agathobacter sp. | reverse complement strand
TGCGTGAGCCGTGCTCGCACGAGCGAGAGCATGGCTATCGGACGGGCAAGACGACATAGCAGGAGATACCCCATGAAGCTCACCGGAGCGCACAATTTCATACTTACGGCATGCGCCGCCTGCGCTTTTCTTGCCGCAGCTCCGATGTCCGCATATGCCATCGACAGAGATGCCATCAAGGAGGACAAGTCCTTCAACTGGCAATATGACGAGAAGGAGCATATCTGGTCGTGCGAGGACTCCAACGGCGACCCCGTGAACGAGTGGGCACGCAAGGGCTCTAAGCTCTACTATCTGGACGATGATGGGATTGCTCAGACCGGATGGGTGAAGTACGACGGCGACTGGTACTACTTCTACGAGGAGGACGAGGACTCCAAGGAGCCCCCGAAGACCTACGTAGGATCTATGGCATCTGATACATGGATCGATAACTACTATGTCGATCAGGACGGCATCAAGAGCGGCAGGAGCCGCAATTTCTTCAGGTAGCGCCTACCTGAGTGACTGTCATGGTCAGATCCAGGCCGGTCGTGAGATGATAGTCCGTGACCGCCTCAGCAGGCGTAAAGCCGCCGGCCGATGACTTGAGGACTATGTGATCCTCCTCTCCGGCGCTGAGGCTTCCAAGTATGGTATCCGCACCGGAATACATCAGCTCCCGCTCCGATCCCTCATCTCCCTGCATATAAGACCAGCTCCATCCTATCGACTCCTGAGTCAATCCCAGTGTACTTCCAAGATCCGTGCCCGGCGCATACTCTGCGCTCACCGTATAAGTTGTCACTCCTGCGCTTTCCGCCGCGGCTGCGCTTCCGAGCCTTCCGGCTATGTCTGCTGCAACCGTCTTGAGCGAGTCCGCAGTGATATCCGCCGATGTGACGCGCTCCGAGCTGTAAACCACGGGATAGTAGTCCGCTGTAAGCGTGGTCTTGTTCTCCAGCACATAATATTCCGTGATTGCATCATCATAGTCTGTCGGCGCAGACATATAAGCATCTCCCGACAGATAGTACAGTCCGGGCTGCATCGTCTCATAGGTTCCCGCGCTTACTGCCCCGTCCGGAAGTCTGCGCGCGATGGCATAGGTTCCCTTTTTCAGATAGATGTTCTCGCTTTTGATCACCGCATCAACGCGCGTCATGACCTCGGGACTGCCGCTTACGGTCAGTCTCAGACCGCCGTCATGACTCGTACCCGGTGCTATCACATCGGTTCCCTTCGAGGATACATGCACTGCTCCCCTGTCGCTGCTGCTCCAGCTCTGCACTGTGCCGTCCTCACCGTACTGCTCGCCGTACAGGTCGCCTGCCGCCGTCAGCTCGACGCCCCACTTCGCGATTCTGGCTGTATCGGACGCCGTCGCGCTCGTAGTATATCTCGCGTATGTTCCTGACGCTGTGTATAGCAAAAATGCGGCGGCGGCAACCGCCGCGACCGTGATGTATCTTCTTGTTGTTTTTCTCATTTATCCTCCGTTCCGCCGCAGTATGCGGCTTTTTCAATGCTGAATGCACGTGCCAGATGATGCAGGTGTTTTGATATATTGATGATGTTGATCTGAGAATTACTGATTCTAAAACACTAATCTGACTGATTTGAAAGTGTTGTTGTTTCGATAACCTGATGAAATGCCAGTGCCGAAGCGCGGCACGTAAAGCTCATGATCCAAATTAAAAGCCACAAGTCGTCATGAGCAGCGCCCGCAGCCCAAAAAATCCGGATGAACAAAGCTGTCCGCGGATACTCCATCTGATAAAGCATGATATTGAAAGCATTTCCGAAAAATCGAAGAAATAAAGAAAAGAAAAACGATATGTGTTGCAAATGTACGAAAAAAGAGCGGTTATGTCAATCCGACAAAACCGCCCAAATTATATCCTGATTTTTGTATGTAAGCTCCGCAGCCCCGCCGTCAAGCGCTCTATACACGGCGTGCAGCTCTTCACCGCTCCCGCTGCCGCCAGATGAAGAAGCCATGCATATATTATCGTGACCAGTATGATACCGGCGAGTGTCGTCACGACTCCGCACGCATCCGTCGGATCCGATATTCTCAGCAGCCGCAAGATCGTAAGGTGCTGTACGAGAAACATCTCATACGATATGCCTCCGACGAAGTCAGAGATACGTTTTGTGACAGCTGTCCTCTCTGCCAGAGCGCCCATCCTCTGGAGTATAATCAGGGCGCCAACCGCATATGCCAGATACAGCAGCTTATATGCCGGAGCAGGTATGACCGAGATCAATATACATACGACCGCAGATACAGCAGCCGGCATAACTCCCTTGAATATTCTGTCTCTGTGTCTTATCAGCAGCATCCCGGTATAGAAAAATGCGATATTCTGCGTCATGCCTGTCCAGAACGGTCTGCCCGCCAGCATCCACGCGCCGTATGCTGCATATACCGCGGCCCCGGTCAGAGCAAAGCTCCTCTTTGCGCACCATGACAGCACCGGGTACAGTGCATAAAGCAGCACGATCACTCCCAGAAACCACTCACCAAGGATATAGAATGTCCCGTAGCCCCCGGTCATCAGCCAGCCATCGAGCCCCATGACTGATACTATCACAGTCCACTTCCTGGCACCGCTCCACAAGAGCGTCCCGGCTCCCACCGCGTTGTTTATATATTCGATAAAGTAAGCGATCCAGAAGGCAGGATATATCGACTTGAATCTCTTGATCCAGAACGGCAGGACATCCGTGACCGTCTCGTGATTGTAGTACATCATGGCTCCCGACAGCACGATAAAGCAGGTCGTGATGATCTCTCCGAAGGCATACCCGTTGACCATATACAGCGGTCTTATCTGTCCCTGCGTATGGCACGAGAAGTGAAATATGATGATGCCGACTGCCAGCGCCATCCTTACAAAGCTGATCCCCGCTATCCTGTCCCTTGCCATCCGGCTCTCCTGTCATATCGCAATTGCCGCTCATCATCCTGTATGTGCTGCTGCCCGGTCACTGAATACTGCTTCCTGCCGATATCATGCCGCAATCTCACGTTCTTCGCTCTTTCGATTTTATGCTTTCATACAGCCGCATACTCCGCGCTGTTGCCGTGCTCTTGCACCACTTTCACCGGCTCCTCCGCCTGCCTCATGTACTCTATCATAAAACCTTATCATTTTTAAGGTTGCTGTTTTTCTCACTCCCCATCCTTGGGCAGATTGGCATAATGCCGCGCCGGGCGGTAGTACGCCAGCGCAAGCACCAGCAGCAGCGCCGTAGCGGACAGACTGACGGGATAGACATTCATGATGGTCCTGAAGGTCTGGCTCTGCGGAAATACCATCTGTATCCACGCGATACGTATCCCGCATATGCCGATGGTGGTAAGCACCGCGGGGATCAGAGATATGCCGAAGCCGCGCAGATAGCCGCTGACCACCTCGTAGACCAGACAGAAGGTGTGTGACAGGGTGATGGTCATCAGACGTATGTATCCCGTAGCTATGACGGTCGGATCGTTGTTAAAGATGGCTAGCAGCGAGTGACCGAAGAACAGAAGCAGCGCGATGACTGCCGATACAGTGATCAGCCCCTCTATCAGGCACAGCTGTAGCGTCTT
>CAVJQN010000139.1:0-24157 GCA_963651635.1 Agathobacter sp. | reverse complement strand
CGTCAGAAGTCGTCCGACCTGCGGCGTGTCGTGACCACGGCGCATGAGCGTGCCGTCAGAAAGTACGCCCTGCAGGAGAAGCAGCTGAAGGACTGCGCCAAAAAGGACAGATACAAGATCTACGGTGATCTGCTGAGCACCTACGGTTACGGTCTCACCGGCGGTGAGAGGAGCTTTACCTGTGCCAACTACTATGATGACAACAACGAGATAACCATCCCTCTGGACGAGACACTCTCCGCCCATGCCAATGCCGTCCGCTACTATGACAAGTATGCGAAGCTGCGCCGCACCGAGATTGCAGTCTCCGATGAGATACAAAAAACACGCAATGATATCGACCACCTAGAGAGCATATCCGTCAGCCTTGATATCGCCGCAAGTGAAGCCGATCTGGCACAGATACGCAGCGAACTGGAGGAATACGGATATATCAAGAAGCATCAGGGAGCACACGGCCGCGCTTCCTCCTCAAAGGGACAGGCAAGGACGGCAAAGTCCGAGCCCTTGCACTTTGTCTCATCCGACGGATATGATATCTATGTCGGGAAAAATAACTATCAGAACGAGGAGATCACCTTCAGGATGGCCTCCGGCAGCGACTGGTGGTTTCATGCCAAGGGCGTACCCGGCTCACACGTGATAGTGCGCTGCGGCGCGGACGCGGAGCATCTGCCGGACAGAGTCTTCGAGGAGGCGGCGGCTCTGGCGGCTTACTACTCATCCGTCTCCGCCTCTCCCAAGGTGGATGTGGACTATACCCAGAAAAAAAATCTCCGGCGCGTCAACGGCGGCGCACCGGGGTTTGTGATCTACCATACGAATTACAGCATGTCCATCGCGCCAAGGCAGCTTCCGATGTCATAGCTGCGTCATATTTATCTTTGCCGCGTCATTCCCATACACAAAGCATATATATAAAACGGCTGTGCATCCAGACTGCACAGCCGTTTTTTATCATATTGAAATCCGGCACCCGCTTACGGTCTCAGCTCCTTGATGCCTCCCATATACGGCCGGAGCACCTCGGGGATGGTGACGCTGCCGTCCGCCTGCAGATGATTCTCCAGAAATGCTATCAGCATACGTGGCGGCGCGACGCAAGTGTTGTTGAGCGTATGCGCAAAATACTTGTTGCCGTTCGCGTCCTTTACGCGTATGCGAAGTCTTCTCGCCTGAGCATCACCGAGATTCGAGCAGCTGCCCACCTCAAAATACTTCTTCTGCCTCGGCGACCATGCCTCCACATCGCAGGACTTCACCTTCAGATCAGCCAGATCACCCGAGCAGCACTCGAGCGTGCGCACCGGGATATCCATGCTCCTGAAAAAGTCCACCGTATTCTGCCACAGCCTGTCATACCACATCATCGAGTCCTCGGGCTTGCAGACCACGATCATCTCCTGCTTCTCGAACTGATGGATACGATATACGCCCCTCTCCTCGAGTCCGTGCGCACCCTTCTCCTTTCTGAAGCATGGAGAATATGAAGTCAGCGTGTACGGAAGCTCCGCCTCATCATTGATGGAATCTATGAACTTTCCTATCATGGAATGCTCGGAGGTGCCGATCAGATACAGATCCTCGCCCTCTATCTTGTACATCATAGCATCCATCTCGGCGAAGCTCATGACGCCCGTGACGACCTCGGAGCGGATCATAAACGGAGGTATCACATATGTGAAGCCCCTGCCTATCATGAAATCACGCGCATATGCGATAACTGCCTCGTGAAGTCTCGCGAGATCACCCATCAGATAGTAAAAGCCGTTGCCTGCGACCTTGCGCGCGCTGTCCAGATCTATGCCGTGGAGTCGCTCCATGATCTCTGTATGGTACGGTATCTCGAAATCGGGAACCACAGGCTCGCCGAACTTCTCTATCTCTACATTCTCAGAATCGTCCTTGCCTATCGGAACAGAAGGGTCAATGATGTTCGGAATGACCATCATATCCTTTTTGATCTTCTCCTGCAGCTCAGTCTCCAGCGGCTCCAGCTCGGCAAGTCTTGCTGCTATCTCCGCAACTCTCGCCTTGGCAGCCTCTGCCTCGTCCTTCATGCCCTTGGACATGAACTGACCTATCTCCTTGCTGACCTTGTTCTTCTCGGCTCTGAGATTGTCCGCCTCGGTCTGCGTCTCACGCGCCTTAGCGTCCAGCTCGATCACCTCATCGACCAGCGGGAGCTTCTGATCCTGAAACTTGTTTCTGATATTCTGCTTTACTACCTCGGGATTTTCCCTCACAAATCTTATATCCAACATTACGCTTTTCCTCCATCCATCGCAGTATATAACGCGTGAATATTTTGTTCAATATCTCCCTTAAATACAGCCGACCCGGCGACCAGGTCGTCCGCGCCTGCTCTGATGAGGTCGGCGGCATTGGCACTGTTGACGCCTCCGTCCACCTGTATGTCAAAGCTCAGCCCGCGCTCAGCCCGTATCCCGCTCAGCACACGTACCTTGTCCAGTGCATACGGTATGAACTTCTGTCCTCCGAAGCCGGGATTGACGCTCATGATGAGCACCAGATCCACCTCGGGCAGTATATCCTCCAGCATACTCACGGGCGTACCGGGATTCAGCGCCACTCCCACGCGCAGCCCCGCTGCCTTCACGGCATTTATACTCCTGTCGATATGCCTGCATGCCTCATAGTGAACGGTGATCCTGTCCGCGCCGGCCTCCCTAAAGGTATCCAGAAACCTGTCCGGCTCCGTCACCATCATATGCACGTCCATGAAAAATCCGGGATAATGCCGTCGGATACACCGCAGTATCGGATCTCCGAAGGATATCGCAGGCACGAAATCTCCGTCCATCACATCAAAATGTATCTGATTTACGCCCGCCGCAGCGCATATATCCAGCTGCTCCGCCAGCTTGACGAAATCAGCCGAAAGAACCGATGGTGACAGTATCATGATTTCTCCTTTGTCAGTATCCCAGACTTCTGATAAATGCTGCCATCTGCGCACCTGTCGGCGGACATCCGGGGCAGTTGTGCTCACAGCCCTTGGTGCATCTTCCCACGCCTGCGTAGCCTCCCTCGGCGCCCTGCCAGCCCTGACCTATGCGGATCTTGTCCTTGAGATTTCTCAGTCCGCCCTCATCATTGATTCTGTCAAGAGCATATATCAGGTTGCCGTAGCATGCGCTGCATGCGTCCTTCGCATCGGTATATGATGCGAGTTTCTCCACACGGCGGCTCGGCTTGAACTTGCCGCGTCCCTTCGGCGGCTCGTTCACATTGATGAACTCCGCATGGGATATGTCAGGATCACCCACACCCAGCTGCGCCGCATATCCGATATAGGGGATATCGTCCGTCTCATATCCCATCGTCTCGGCGACAAACGCATCGCAGAGCACGGGATCCTTACAGCAGAAGATCCTGTCCATGCGGACGGGATTGCCGCCCTCCTCAAAGTCCAGATCGCCGCAGATATTATCCACTACTATGAACTCATGCATGCGATCCTTGACCGCCTTTGACAGAAGCGCGATAGGTCTGTGCAGCCCCTGAGTATGAAATCTTCTCTTCTCGGCATTGGTGATGATGCCCTTGTGATTCTTGAGTGCGCAGGTCACCGTGGTCTGGCAATGCCCCTTGAGCACGGGCAGATTGATGAGCCAGTCGAGCTCCAGCGCCTTATCGACGATGCTCATGGAATAACCGTCTATGTCTATATCTGTATGGGAGTCTGCCTGAAGATCATAGTACGGCACCTTCTGGCGCTTTGCCGCCGGACCGATGCCTGATACGACAAATGCCGAGCTGGTGCGGTCTCCGACCCATGAGCCCTCCAGAACACACAGATCCGAAAAGCCGTGATCCTTGAGATATATCAGCACTCCCTCCACTATCTCGGGATGGGTGGTTGCTCCGGACGATGCCTCTCTTGCCACTACGAGATTGGGCTTGAGGCCGATCTTCGCGTCCCTGTTTCCTATCTCCGATGCCAGGTCTGCCGCCTCCAGCAGATCTATAGTCATCTGCTTGTAGTCCGTACCATGGATCATATAAAACTGATTGTCCTTCATATCTCCCTCCGGGTTTTTATACTTCTCTGTCAGTATCGCTTTATATCGCTCAGCTGTGCATACAGCTTCTTATAGCTTTCATATCTCGAGCTTTCAAACTCCCCTGACTCTACTGCCCTTTTAACGCTGCAGTCCGGCTCGCCGATGTGCACGCAGTTATCAAATCTGCATTTACCCTCATACCTCGCCAGATCAGGCATATACAGTCTGAGACTGTCCGGCGTCAGACTCTCCACCAGAACAGACGTAAAGCCCGGAGTATCGCACATGAAGGTATGCTCATCTATCACGAACAGCTCCGAGTGGCGCGTCGTATGCCGTCCTCGCTCTATCCTGCGGCTGATATCATCCGTCTCCATCGCCGCATCCGGGCATATCCTGTTGGTCAGCGTAGACTTGCCGACTCCCGAGGGACCCGCGAGCACCGCCGTCCTGCCGTTTATATATTCAAGCAGCTCAGTCAGCCCCTCTCCTGTCTGTGCACTGAGGCAAAATGTCCTAAAGCCCGCATGCTCATATATCCGTCTGAACGACTCACCCCTGTCAGAGACCAGCTCGCATTTGGTAAATACGACCGCCGTCTCCAGCTCCTGCATATCCATGCTGATGAGGTATTTGTCCAGCAGATACAGCTGCGGCGCGGGATGGGCGCAGGACATCATCATAAGTGCTACATCCACATTTGCCACGGCAGGTCTGATGAGGGAGTTTCTCCGCGGGAGTATGTCCTCGATATTGCCCTCCGAGGCAGCCTCGTCCGTGATGACAAATTCCGCATCGTCCCCCACCATGGGCTTGATATTTCTGTTTCGGAATATCCCCTTTGCCTTGCAGGTAATGATCCGTCCCTCACATGCCACATAGTAAAAGCCCGCCACGGCCTTTATGATCTTTCCCGTCATGGCGTCACTCCACCTTGAAGAATGTGACGGTATATGAGCGCAGGACTGCATTCTGGGAGTTTTCCACGACTTCTACCTCTCCTGTCTCCACGCCCTCGGCTCCCTCTATATTTCTGAATCTCACGGGAAGTATCGCACTCGCCGAGATATCCCGCGGCTCCATCAGGACAGTATAGACATCCTCACCATCGACGATCTGATGCAGGCGTATGCTGATGCTGACCGTCGTATCACTCGCTCCCGGGCCTATCAGGCCGCTCAGATCATAGGTTTCATCGATAGAAGCCACATAGTGATACTGACTGGAAGAGCCCGAGCTGACCACATAGCCGACCTGAGAGCCTATCTCCACCTCAGTATCCGGAAGTATGGTCTGGCTGATTATGGTGCCCGCAGGCACCGTAACGCTTGCTACCGATGTGACCTCTCCCGGAACCAGCTGATTTTCAACCAGCAGTCCTATCGCCACATCCTCTGTCTGTCCTATAAGCACAGGCACCTTTGCGATCTTGGCCTCCGGTCCCTTGCTTATATAAACAGTGACAGTGGCTCCCCTGGTCGGTCTCTCGGGATCTATCCTGCATACGGTATCCTTCTCGACTGTATCACTGGCCTCCTGATCCGTGGTCACGGTATATCCCTTGTCCTCCAGAGTGCTGCGCACTTCGGCCGGAGACTTGCCTATCAGATTCAGCTGCGTCAGATCCTCGGTCAGACTGCCCGAACTTAGGACTACATATACCTCGGTCCATTTTAGCGCTACCGTGCCGCCCTGCGGCTCCTGAGAGATGACTGCGCCCTCAGGCACATCATCACTGGGCTGCGGATCCCTGTATTTTATATCCAGTGACGCTTCCAGCAGCATCGCCTTCGCCGCATCCTCAGACTTGCCGATGACATCCGGCACGTAGACCTGAGTATCCTTTATCTCACCTGCGGCAGATGACGACTCGGCCGTAGATGCCACCTGAGATATCGTCGGCGCAACCGACCTGAATATCCTCACGCCTATAAATACAGCAACAGCTATGATCAGTATGGACAAAAGCACGCCGCCGACCGTCACCAGACGATCCGACAGGCTGTGCTCATGATAGTCATCAGCATCGTCGGTATGCCGGCCTGTTCCGATACGGTAGGGTTTTCTCTCCGTACTTACAGATCCGATATGTGCGTTGATCTCTCCCAGCTCCTGCGGACTGATAGTCTTCGTCCTGCCCGGATCGTCCTCGTCTGCCGCCGCAGCCGACGACAGGTCCGCATCGGGATCAAGCATGGCGCGCCGCAGATCCGTGATGGTCTCCGATATACTCTGATATCGCCTCTCGGGGCGCTTCTGCGTACATTTGAGTATGATGAACTCCAGCGCCTTCGAGACACTCGGGTTGTATACGGACGGCAGCGGCATGAGCTTTTCAACATGCGCGATGGCGACTGATACCGTATTGTCTCCTTCAAACGGGAGCCTGCCCGTGACCATCTCAAACATCGTGATACCCAAAGAATATATATCTCCTCTGGTATCCGTCATCTCGCCCTTCGCCTGCTCCGGCGCTATATAGTGCACGGAGCCCATCGCCTCGGACATGAGAGTCTGCTGAGATGCCGCCTTGGCTATGCCGAAGTCCGCGACCTTGACCTTGCCGTCCGAGGAAAGGATGATATTCTGAGGCTTGATATCGCGATGCACTATGCCGAGCTGGTGTGCCGCCTCTATACCCTGAGCTATCTGGATGGCTATACCCGTCGCCTCGCGGTTGCCGAGCATGACCTTGGCCTTGATGAAGCTCTTGAGCGTCACGCCCTCCACCAGCTCCATCACTATATAGTGGAGCTCGCCCTCGTCCACTACGTCGTAGACCTGCACCACATTCGGATGCGACAGACCTGCCGCCGACTGGGCTTCTATCTTGAATTTGCTGACAAATGCAGGATCGGCGCTGTATTCCTCTTTCAGTACCTTGACTGCTATCGTCCGGTTGAGTGTATGATCCAGCGCCTTATATACGTCGCTCATGCCGCCTGCGCCGACGCGGCTTAAAATCTCATATCTGTTTTGCAGATATGTTCCCTCTCTAAGTCTCATCTGCGTACCTCACCTTCGTAGGGCGCCACAAGTATCACGGAGATGTTGTCTCTGCCTCCGCGTACATTGGCCTCGTCTATGAGGCTTTGTACCGCCGTATCCATATCTGGACACGACCTTATGATACGGAGGATATCGTCATCCTCCAGCATATTTGTGAGTCCGTCGGTGCACAGCAGGTACACATCACCTGTGTGCAGTCCTATCTCAAAGAAATCCGGCTCAACGCCTGATGCGACGCCTATCGCACGGGTTATGAGATTCTTCTTCTCCCGATACTCATCGCTTTCGTCATCTATCACCCCGGCCTCGACCATCTCCGCGACATAGGAATGATCCCGCGTGATCTGTGTTATCCCGCTGTCGATGCGGTACAGTCTGCTGTCTCCTACATTGGTCACATAGAGCGTTGCGCTGTCGAGATCAAAAACAGCCGTCACCAGCGTCGAGCCCATGCCCGACAGAGCAGGATCCGACACCGAATCCATATACAGCTTCAGATTGGTGTTGTCTATCGCGTGACGCATGATGAGGCTTATATCCTCGTCCTCATCTGCACGAATCAGTCTCACCAGCTCCTGAATAAGCGAGCTGCTGGCATAGTCGCCTGCGTTCGCGCCTCCCATCCCGTCTGCCACAGCAAAGAGGTTGGGGAGCTTCCCAACCTGTTTTCCGGAGCAATATATAGTATCCTGATTTGTGGTCCGTACACGACCCCTGTCAGTCTGTGCAAGTGCCAGCATTAAACCTCCAAAATATCGAGGTGACGAATCTGCCTGAGAGCTCTGCCCGCGGCAGATCACATCTCCTGTCCGTGCAGATAATGACGTCTCAGCTGCCCGCAGGCACCTGAGATATCCCGTCCCATTTCTCTCCTAATTGTAACATTTATCCCTTTAGATTCAAGCATATTCTTGAACGCGCGTATGTCAGCGCTGCCCGAGCGGCGGTATTCGCGTTCCTCCACATGGTTGACAGGTATCAGATTGATATGCGCATGAAGCGGCCTTATCAGCGCGGCGAGCTTCTCCGCCTGAGCCTTGCTGTCATTAAGACCTGCTATCAGAGCATATTCAAAGGTCACGCGCCTGCCTGTTTTATCAAAATAGTAGGCACACGCATCAAGTATCTCAGCTATGGAATATCTGTTGGCGATGGGCATGGTGATACGCCTTGTTTCATCATCCGGCGCATGAAGTGAGAGCGCCAGCGTGATCTTAAGGTCAAGGTCTGCGAGCCTTTTTATCTGCGGAACCAGACCGCAGGTGGAGAGCGTGATATTGCGGCGGCTGAGTCCCTGTCCGTTCTCATCGCTTATAAGCTCTATGAATCGCACGACATTATCGAAATTGTCCAGCGGCTCTCCCGCGCCCATGAGCACCACGTGGGATATTCGCTCATCGGGATGCTCTTCCTGTACGCGGTATACCTCCTCCAGCATCTCCGCGGCGGTCAGATCTCTGACGCGCCCGTCTATGGTACTGGCGCAGAACCGGCAGCCCATACGGCAGCCTATCTGAGAGGAGATGCAGATGGACAGCCCGTGCTCATATCGCATGAGTACAGCCTCGACTATATTGCCGTCCTGCATGCACAGCAGGTATTTCTCCGTTCCGTCGATCCCGGATACCAGCTTTTCCTCAATGCTTACGGTCGTATATGTACACGTCTGCTTCAGCTTCTCCCGCAGGGACTTGGGCAGATCCGTCATATCGTCCGGCGATGCCGCACGCCTTGCGTGCATCCATTTGAAGATCTGCCCTGCGCGAAACGGTTTCTCGCCGATCGCTCTGACATATGCCGCCAGCTCCTGCGGGAGCATGGATTTCAGATCTGTTTTGTTGTCGGATTCACCTGTCATCTTTTCTTTCCGTCAAACTTACAAAGAACCCGTCGCAGCTGTACGCATCGCACGGGAGCATGGTCACCGTCTTTATTATACTGTATTCGGGATGAGCCTTGATAAATGCGTCGGCATTGTCCTGATTTTCCTCATGTGTCAGCGTACATGTGCTGTATATCAGCCGTCCGCCAGGCTTGACATATCTACATACATTGTCCAGTATCCTGCGCTGCAGTTCGGAGAGAGAGAGTACATCATCATGTGTAAGCCTGTTTTTGATATCGGGCTTGTGCGAGATGGTGCCTATCCCGGAGCAGGGAAGGTCTGCTATCACTACATCCGCCAGAGCTTCAAACTCCTCGTGGTATTCGGTCGCGTCGCATACCCTCACATCTATATTAGAGCATCCGGTACGGGCTGCATTTTCGCGTATCAGCTCCGCCTTCTTCTCTGATATGTCGCAGGCGATCACTCTTCCTGTGCCGTGCATCTGCTGTGCCGCCTGTACCGCCTTGCCTCCCGGCGCCGCGCAGACGTCTATCACGGTCATGTCCTCCGTGATGCCGCTGAGTCTGACCGGCATGGAGGAGCTGATATCCTGTACAAATGCACGCCCCGACTGCCACAGCTCGGTATCTGTGATGTTCTCCGGCTCTTTGACCGTATACATATCTGTTACGGCTATCCCCGCGATTTCCATCGGGACGGGCACCATGCTGTTATCACTTAGCAGCTTCTCCGTCCCACCTGATATTTTCGCTGATACGCACACATCACTCATGACGTCGGATATATCTATGTCTGCCACCCGCACATATACAGCACGCTCTTTCAGCGCATCCTCCAGAAACCTATCCGCCGCCTCACGTCCGATCGTCGCATCCAGCTCGTCCAGCATCCATCTCCTGACAGAATATCTGGTCTCACGTGTACTGAAATCAAGTCCCTCTTTATTGCGGCTGATGCCGCGCAGGATGCCGTTGACAAAGCCGCTCAGTCCGCGCATCGCCGAGCCTTTGACGAGCCTTACGGATTCATTGCATGCAGCGCTGTCGGGGATCTTGTCCATATATATGATCTGATATGCGCCCATACGAATCAGATTGCGTATATACGGCTTCATCTTGGCGGCCTTGATGCTGCTTAGGCTGTCGATCACGCCGTCCAGCGTATTCTGATATTCCAGAGTACCGTTGACAAGCCGGTGAAAAAGTGCCTTGTCACGCCTGCCAAGGAAGTCATACTTGTCAAGCGCCTCCCGCACGACCAGATGCGAGAGGCGTCCTTCTTCGTTTATCATCATCAGAGCCGAGTGCGCCAGTGCGCGCACATCAGTCCTTTTCTGCTCTGCCACTTTATCTCCTCACCGTCTGCGTCTGTTATTTATCGCCACAAGACGCAAAAGCTGCAGGATAGACGACAATGTCCCTGCGACATATGTCAGCGCGGCAGCGCCCAGCACGGACTTTACCGCTTTTTTCTCATCATCCTTGATGATGCCGAGAGCCGTCAGCTGCATCTGTGCGCGGTTTGAGGCGTCGTACTCCACCGGCAGCGTGACAAGCTGAAAGAGCACCGCGAGGGCAAATGCCATGATACCCACACGGCACAGCGTGTCACCGCCCATCATCAGGCCCATCAGGAAGAGCGGCCATGATACCTGTGCGCCGATATTTGCCACAGGCACCAGAGCAGATCTGAGATTGAGCAATGCATATGAGCTGTGATGCTGGAGAGCATGACCGCACTCATGTGCCGCTACGCCGAGCGCCGCTATATCCGTCTTGTTATAGACCGCATCCGAGAGATGCAGTACACGCTTGCCCGGATCGTAATTATCCGTCAGCTTTCCTGATATCGGCTCGACGGTCACGTCATAGATGCCGTTCGCTCTCAGTATCGTCTGTGCGACCTGCGCGCCCGTCAGACCAGATGATGCCCTGACGGAGGAATATCTCGAATAGGTAGAGCTCAGCTTTGCACTCGCCATCATAGCCACTGCCGCGCCCAGCAATACCAGTATATATGTCGGATCTAAACCATAGTAGCTGTAATACATCTTCTTATCTCCTTGTGCTTATATCTTGTAGCCATTGAGAAAGGCCGCCGCCGTCATCCGCTTCTTTCCCTCCGGCTGGAGCTCCTCTATCTCGAGCATGCCGTCTGAGGTGCATATCATGAGTCTGCCGCCCAAGGCCAGCAGCTCTCCGTTTGCAGCATTCTCCGGGCGCGGCATCTCCGATACCCTTGCCTTATACAGCTTGAGCAGCCTTCTGTCCAGATAGGTATATGCTCCCGGCCAGCTGTACAGGCCTCTGATCCATCTTTCCAGCTCCTGCGCCGTCCTTGAGAAGTCCAGCAGACCGTCCTCCTTGGTCAGTATCCTTGCATACGGCGTATCGCTTTCCTCGGGCTGCTTTGTCGGGACTATCTCGCCCTTTTCAAGACCGGTTAATGTATCCGTGATAGCATATGCGCCGCAGGCTGCCATCTTCTCAAAAAGCGACTCTCCGGTATCCTCGCCCGTGATCTCTACCGGATACTGCCTCAGGATATCTCCGGTGTCGCACCCTGCATCCATCAGCATCGTCGTGATACCTGTCTCGTCCCGACCGTCTAAGAGCGCCCACTGTATCGGAGCCGCGCCGCGATAGGACGGCAGAAGCGATCCGTGGATATTGACACATCCCATAGGCGGTATATCCAGCACCTCCTGCGGAAGTATCCTGCCGTAGGCAATAACTACAAATACATCCGCCTCATATGTTCTCAGCTCCTTGGCGAAGCTCCCTGTTTTCAGCTTGGTCGGAGTGATCACATGAAGTCCCAGTTCTGAAGCTTTTTCCTTGACAGGCGTAGGAGTCAGAGCTCCGTGTCTGCCTCTGGGCTTATCCTCTCTCGTTACTACGCACACGATCTCATGCCCTGCCTTTACCAGCGACTCCAGCGCCGGGACAGCGATATCAGGCGTACCCATGAAGACTATTTTCATCCGATTTCTCCTTATATCACTGCCGGATTATTCCTCTTCCTCGCCGTCGTCAGGCTCTACATCATAGAGCTCTCCCACGACCTTCTCCGTATACAGATGTCCGTTCAGATGGTCGTACTCATGGCACAGGGCTCTCGCATAGAAGCCCTCCGCCTCGATGCGCACCGGCTTCATATTCTCGTCAAAGCCCTCCATCACGACCTTCATCGGCCGTATCACATTGCCTGCCTTGCCCGGGACGCTCAGACAGCCCTCGCTGCCCTCCTGAGCCCCCTCCTGCTCGACGAGCACGGGATTGATGAGCACGCATCGCTCGTTTTCATCGACCTCTACCACAAATATACGCTTGAGCACACCTACCTGCACCGCCGCAAGCCCCACGCCCTCAGCCGTATGCATAGTATCCCACATATCTGTGATCAAATCATGTATCCGAGGTGTTATTTCCTTTACTTCCTTTGAAACCTTGCCGAGGATCTCGTCGCCCTCGATCCTTATCTCTCTGAGTGCCATATCGTCTCCTGTTGGTTACTATAATGTTTATATCTTGTTGCCGCAGACATGCAAGACAAATGTACATACAAGCCAGCCGCACGCGCTACGCGCTCCCGCGGCTGGCGCCAGTATTCGCAATCCTGAGGCAGTGGCTTGCTTGGCAAGGCGCACAGCGCCGCGGCAAGCTCTAGCACTGCCCATGCGATAGCAGCCCGCGGCTGACAAGTGCATAGCACGTAGTCAACGCGGCTTGCTGCGAACCGCGTGCTATCGCACTACTTGCTCATACTGTCTTGCCCGTCCGATATACATGCTCACGTCCGTGCAGGCACGACGAGAGCATGCATGCCGGACGGAGCTTTTATGTAAAATCATACAGTATCGACACCTCCGCCTCCCCTCTGGCCTGCTTCCACGGTGTCTCGACATCATCCTTTATCTGCAAGAGTATATCATAGTTTGCATGCTTTACGTACAGCAGCTTCCTGTAATAATCATTGACCTTGTATACCGACGCCTCCACCGGGCCTATGATTTCTGCACCGTCGGCGTGAGCAGAGCCCTTTGTCAGCTTCAGAAACAGCTCCGCGTATCCTGTGAGCAGCTTTTCATCCTTGGATGCCAGCTGTACTGTCCATATATGCACTGCGGGAGGATACTTGAGCAGCTCACGGTATGCCAGCTCATGCCGGAAATACTCCTCATAGTCGCCGTCTGCGGCGCAGCTGATGGCATAGTGCTCCGGTTTGTAGGTCTGGATAACCACGCAGCCGTGTCTTGACGATCTCCCCGCACGTCCCGCTGCCTGCGTGATCAGCTCAAAGGTCTTCGCTCCCGATGCGTAGTCCGAGGTGTAAAGCGTAGTATCCGCAGCCATGATCCCGACCAGCGTCACATTCGGGAAATCATGCCCCTTGACCACCATCTGCGTACCTATGAGTATATCTGTCTTCCCGTCCGCCATATCCTTTAATATAGCCTCGGATGCATGCTTTGCCGATGTCATATCAGTGTCCAGCCGCGCCACATGCGCATCGGGATATGCCGCCCGCGCCATCTGTTCCAGCTTCTGCGTCCCCACCCCGAACTCGGCTATATAAGGCGAGCCGCAGGACGGACAGAGCTGCGGCATCTGAGCCGTATATCCGCAGTAGTGGCATACCAGCCTGTGTCCGTAGTGAACCGTCATACTCACATCGCAGTGCGGACAGCGTATGGAATCGCCGCATGACCTGCATGATACGAAATTCGAGTAGCCTCGCCTGTTGATAAAGAGGATAATTTGCTCCTTCTTTGCCAGTCTGTCGCGTATCAGCCCGTCGAGCTGCCTGCTGAATATGCTTCGGTTGCCGTTTTTCAGCTCCTGCCTCATGTCTATAACATGGATATCCGGCAATGCCGCCCCCGGCACAGCTCTCTCCGGGAGCGACAGCAGTTTGTATCTTCCGTCACGCGCAGCCAGATATGACTCCGGCGACGGCGTCGCGCTGGCGAGTATCACGCTTGCCCCGTGCACCCGTGCTCTCTCCTGTACTACGTCACGGACATCATACCGAGGTGTATTCTCGTTCTTATACGCGCCGTCATGCTCCTCATCCACCACGATCAGCCCTATGTCCTTCATAGGCGCAAATGCCGCCGATCTGGGGCCTATGATGATATCTGCATCTCCGTCAGCACAGCGGCGGAACTGGTCATAGCGCTCCCCGTCCGAGAGCTTTGAATGTACGAGCGCCACCCTGCTGCCAAATACCGAATACAGCCGCTCCACGCTCTGATATGTCAGCCCGATCTCAGGTATCAGCAATATAACCTTTCTGCCAGTATCCAGCACATCCCGTATCATATGCATATATACGTCTGTCTTGCCGCTGCCTGTCACGCCGTAGAGCAGATATGTCCCGCGTACACCCGCAGTATAGTCCTTACTGAAGGAGTCGATAGCCTGCTGCTGCACCGGTGTGGGTATATGAAGCCTGTATCCCGATGAGACATTCCCGAGTATATCCCGATACTCCGTTCCCTTTTTCCTTTTTATACGCTTTTTTACCGGAAGGACGGCTCTCAGCGCCGTGTTCATGGTACAGCCGTAGCGATGCTTCATCCATATCGCCAGCTCCATGAACTCGTCCTCTATACCGACCTGACGCTGGGCTATTCCCGCGATCTCCTTGATTTTGTACGCTCCGTTTGCCTGAGCATCATCACCGCCGTACAGCGCGATGACATATCCGCGTCGGGGAGCACGCGCATTGCCGAAGGGTACCAAAACAGGCGTGCCGATGGAGAGCTCAGCTTCAATCTCCTCCGGCACGATATATGTGAAGGGCTTATCTACTTTTTCATGAGATATGTCAACGATGACGTCGGCATAAAGTCTCATTTCACTCCTCCGTACAGCGCTGTCACGGACTCTCCCAGCTTCATGCTGTTTGAGCCCTTAAAATATACTATATCGTCTCTTTGCACATGCTCTGCCAGATACTCCTCCAGAGCGGACTTGTCCGTGAAATGCTGCTTTATGATCCCGGTATCGTCTACGGCATCAAAGATCTTCCTTGAGGCCTGCCCGTAGGTCAGCACGATATCCGCGCTTTTGTTGAATGCTATAAACTCGCCTATGGCTCTGTGCGCCGCCTCACTCTGCTCTCCCAGCTCCAGCATATCCGCCAGCACGGCTATCCGTCTGCCCTTACATTCCATGCTGCTCAGCATCTCTAGTCCGGCGCGCATGGAATCGGGACTGGCATTGTAGGTATCGTCTATGATGATGATATCCCCGCGATCGAGTATCTGCTGTCTGTGAGCAAATCCGCTCATCTCGCACAGCTCCCCCGCCGCCTTTTCCAGATTGACCGCATAGCAATGTGCGACAGCCAGAGCAGCCAGCGCATTCAGTATCATATGTCTGCCGTACATCCTCAGCTGCATACGTATGCGCTGTCCGAATATATTGGCGGTAAATCGCGGGCAGCCGCGGCTCATATCTATATCATAGGCATATGCATCGCAGTCCGGCGAAGTCCCGTAGTATACAGGTATCAGACCGGCAGGCAGCTTCGCATTCCTTAAGAGCTCGTCGTCTCCGTTGAGGACTACGTAATCTCCCGGGCGCATATAGTCGATGATATGCAGCTTTTCCGCGAGGATATTCTCTCTCGTACCGAGCTGCTGTATATGCGCGGTTCCTATATTGGTCATCACAGCGAGATTCGGACGAACCATCGCCGCAAGCCTCGTCATCTCACCCGGCTCGCTCATCCCCATCTCGATGACGCCGACATATGCATCATCGTCAAACTCTGCCATGGTCAGGGGGACGCCGACCTGACTGTTTTTATTGCCCGCCGTGGCAAAGACTCTCCCTCCGGCGCTCAATGAGGCCGCGATCATCTGCCGCGTGGTCGTCTTGCCTACGCTTCCGGTCACTCCTACTATCGGGACCTGTATCTCACTGCGAAGACGACTCCCTATCGACTGCATGGCCTCCAGTGTGTCCCCGACCTTTATCAGAATCTTGTCCCCGTCATAGCCCAGCTCATCGGCCGCGCGTGAGGTGAGAGCCGCGTTGCACCCGCCACTTAGAACATCTCCTATGAACCTGTGTGCATCTACATTTTCGCCTATGATCGGCACGAACAGGGTCGAGCTGTCAACATCCCGCGAATCGGTGCTGAGTCTGGTTATGACGGAACTTCCGTATTTTTCGATATCTCCGCGGATGCTCTCTGCGCCCGCGCAATCAGCGAGCTGCTTTACTGTCATATGAAGCATAACGGCTTCCTTTCCGTATCAGTGCGATATCCCCAGCTCATCCAGAGCGGCATATACCGCCTCCTGATCCGTATAATGCGTGCGCTTGCCCTCGACCTCTATATAGTCCTCGTGTCCCTTGCCTATGATAGCGATGATATCGCCGTGCCTGCGGTGCTCTATCGCGTAGCGTACTGCATCGGCGCGCTTGGGTATCTCGACGCAGGTACCTCCGGTCTTGTCAAATGTAGAGCGTATATCGGCGAGTATATCGTGTATGTCCTCATAGCGGGAGTTGTCCTCGGTCAGGATGGCAAGGTCGCTCATCTCTCCCGCGATCCGTCCCATGTCGTATCTGCGCTCCTTGCTGCGGTTGCCGCCGCATCCGAAGACCACCACCAGCCGCTCGTGAGGGTAGTTTCTCAATGTTTCGAGCAGCGAATGCATGCTGACAGCATTATGCGCATAGTCCACGATGACCTTCACATCCCTGTCGGTATAGACAGTCTCCATGCGCCCGTTTACGCGAAAATCCTTCAGCGCATCCTTCAATATGTCCTCTGATACGCCGATACTCTCACAGACAGCTATGGCGCTGACCGCATTTACGGCATTGAAGCCTCCCGGTATGCCGACATCTGATATGAGGCGCTTCCCCTTGTGCTCCTGCGTCACCTCAAGCCCGATGAAATCGTGATCTGCCACATATCGCACATCCGTTATGCGATAGTCGGCGATTTCGTCATATCCGAAGCTCTCGACGTGCTCAGCTCCGGCATGCTCCGCGACATATGCCGAGTGCTCATCATCGGCATTGACAAATATCCTATCGCACTGCGACATGATCCTCGTCTTGCAGTCCAGATACTCCTGAAAGTCCGCATGCTCCGTCGGACCTATATGATCATTGGAAATGTTGGTAAATATGCCATAGTCGTAGCGCATCCCGTCTATGCGATGCATCTTGACCGCCTGGCTTGATACCTCCATGACCGCATATTTGCAGCCCGCATCAGCCATCTCGCGCAGCGCCTTCTGCACCTTGTATGCCTCGGGAGTTGTATTGACCAGATCCTCGTGATGTCCGGGATAGTCGATCCCGATCGTCCCCATATATCCGCACGGTCTGCCGGCGCTGTCAAGTATGCGCTTTATCATGCTCGCCGTCGTCGTCTTGCCCTTGGTGCCGGTCACGGCGATGGTCGTCAGCTCGTGCGCAGGATATCCGAAGTAACAGTTTGAAAGCAGTGCCAGCGCCTCCCGCGTGTCGTTTACCGCCATGATATCAAGTCCCTCCGGCAGCGTGACACCGTCCACGCAGTCCTCCTGCACCACCGCGCCCAGCGCTCCTTTCGCCTGAATATCCGGCAGGCAGGTATGTGTATCAAAATGCTCGCCTCTCTGGCATACAAACAGACATCCGGGAGTGATCTTTCGCGTGTCGTATACCAGTTCCCGGTAGTCATTGCTCTCTGTTCCCGCCAGCAGCTTATATTTCAGTCCCTTGACATCGCTTAGCTTCATGATTTCTCCTTTTGTGGGGCAAGGTTGCCTCTGTCGAACAACACTTTATCACTCCTCCGCATCCAACTGCAGATAGTCCTCAAATTCCTCCGGGGTCATCAGTATATCTCTGGGCTTCGTACCCTGCTCGGTTCCGACGACACCACATTCGCACAGCTGATCCATGATCCTTGCCGCGCGGTTGAATCCTATCCGAAACTTCCTTTGCAGATTGCCTATGCTCGCCTTCTCTGCTCCGATGATATATCTTCCTGCCTCGCCAAACAGCGCGTCGCGCTCATCCGGCTCCTTCTGCTTCGCATTTTGCTGATTGTCAGGTGCCGCCGCGCTTCTTGCCTCGATCTTTCCCATAGTATCCGCGTCATATTCCGCGAGATCCTGCTGTACTATGAAGTCAACGACCTTGTGTATATCCTCATCCGATACGAAGGCTCCCTGTATACGGACGGGCTTGGGTATACCCTGCGGATAGTAGAGCATATCGCCCTTGCCCAGCAGCTTCTCTGCACCCACTGTATCCAGTATCGTTCTGGAGTCCACACCGCTGGATACCGCAAATGCGATACGGGACGGTATGTTCGCCTTGATGACGCCGGTGATGACATCTACCGACGGTCTCTGCGTCGCGATCACCAGATGTATGCCCGCGGCTCTTGCCAGCTGAGCTATCCTGCAGATGGCATCCTCTACTTCGTTCTTGGATACCATCATGAGATCCGCCAGCTCGTCTATGATGATCACTATCTGCGGCATCTTCTCATACGGCAGATTAGTGCTCTCATCCACGCGCTTGCCGTCATTGAGAAGCTGCTGCACGCGCTGATTGTAGCCCGATATATTGCGGACTCCCTCGCGCTCGAACATCTTGTAGCGCTTCATCATCTCTTCAACAGCCCAGTTGAGAGCAGCCGCCGCCTTCTTAGGATCAGTGACCACAGGAATCAGCAGATGCGGTATACCGTTATATACGGACAGCTCTACGACCTTGGGATCCACCATGATGAGCTTTACCTCATCCGGCGCGTAGCGATAGAGGATGCTGAGCACCATCGTATTGATGCAGACGGACTTGCCCGAGCCGGTGGCGCCCGCTATCAGCATATGCGGCATCTTGTCTATATCGCCCACGACCACGGAACCCGCTATATCCATACCCACGGCAAAGAGCAGTCTTGCCTTTGATCTGCGAAACTCCTCCGACTCTATCAGATTGCGCAGATGCACGGTCATATTGTCATTGTTCGGCACCTCGATACCTATCGCGGACTTGCCCGGGATAGGTGCCTCTACCCTGATATCGGCGGCGGCCAGAGCAAGCTTGATATCGTCGGTGAGGCCGACTATCTTTGCCACCTTGACACCTGATTCGGGGCGCAGCTCGTATCTGGTGACTGTCGGACCGCAGCTGACGCCTGTCACAGTGACCTTGACCCCGAACTGGGCGAGAGTCTGCTGGAGCTTGCGTGCCGTCTCGCCGAATTCCCTGTCGGAGGAGCTTCGCACGGTCATGCTGCCCTGAGTCAGCAGTGAGGTCGGCGGAAGTACATAGGGCTTCTTCTGCGGCTTAGGCTGCGCGCCGGCGTCCGACGATGCAGCAGGCGCAGTGTTCTTTTCGGCGGATGCACGGCTGCCATCTGTCGCTGCTGATGCGCTGCCGGTATTCGTGCTGTTCGCACGCGCACCTGCGTCAGCATATCTGCCGGATATGCTTGGTCTCGCTCCGCTCACATCTTTGCTGTTCGCATTATCCGTGCTTCCGGCAGTGTCAATAGGCAGAAGCTCGCCGAGTGTGTCTGTCTTTGCTGCATTGTCTGTCAGCATCTGTCCGCTTGAAGCTATATGATCCGACGCTGAAGTTACATTTTCTGTATATGCAGTCACATCCGTGCTCTGAGTAAATGCATCTCTCGGTTCCGTTTTCGTGCCATCGATGACAGGATCATAACCGTTCTCTGACATATGGTGATATCCGTCAGCACCCGTATAATATCCATCAGCATTTTCCTCGCTGGCGGCTGATGTATAGCTGTCGGCTCTGGCATATACTCCGGTGTCGTCCAGCCCCTCGCGCGGCAGTACGGTATACATGTCGAATGGTACGGAGTCGTCCTCTTCATCCCTGCGGTTCAGCATCTCACGGTATGCCGAGAAATCGTCATCATCATATGCTTCCTGCCCGTCATGCCTGTCCGCCGCGTCGTATGCGTCATCATCCGAGGTATAGTCATACTCCCTCACGGACTCATACCCCAGCTGTCCGGTCAGGTCGCCGGGAAACATCGCCTGCGGTGTGGAAAAGGCATCATTGCCCCGCATGGTGATAGACGAGACCGCCGCGGCCAGCGAATGTGTCTCCTGGGCGAGCGCATCATCAGATAGCGCCTTCAGTCTCGCGTCAAGACCGCTTCCGCCGACGAAGCCGAATGTACCTTCCGAACCGTATGCGGTATCTGAATCGCCGGATTCAGGGAGCTTGACATCATATCCCGCGTCGTATGATGCTCCATCTCCGTCGCCATACCCGGTGTCCTGTCCGCTGTACCCGGCATAGTCATTATTATATGCAAAAACGTCATTCTCATCATGATCTGTGATATAGCCGTCGGCGGACATGCTGTCATCTGCCGTACCGTTTGCCGTCATGTCATCATCGCTATATATGCTGCTATCAGAGCCTGACGCGGCCTCCTGTGCTCTCAGATCTATATTGGCGAGCTTTGCCAGCTCCTTCCTGCGCTTTCTCTCCTCGGCTTTTATAAGATGCTCCTCATGCATATGCATCGCGCCTGTTCTGGCATGCGCATATGCCTCGCCTCCGCCTTTTTTTACCGCGCCGACGAAGCTCCTGCCAGTTACAACGACCAGAGAGACTATCAGTATGGCTGCACATACAAGGAACGCTCCGGCGTATCCTATTACGGTCGCCAGACCTCCTCCCAGCAGTCCGCCCAGCAGTCCGCCGCCCTCGCCCAGCGTATAAAGCTCGGTGAGCGATGCTATCTCATCAAAGCTCCTGCCCGTCAGCAGATGTATCAGACCGCCCAGCGCCAGCATTGCCGTAAATGATGATATCACTATGACAACTGCTCTGGGGCTCGCTCCGTTGGATATGATCAGGGTAATGGCCGCAAAGAGCCATATAGGAAATACATATCCCATCACTCCGAGCAGTCCTGTCTGAAATGCCTTGAGCCAGACTCCCACCGGTCCGCACATTCCGAGATTGCTGAGCAGCAGTATGACCGCGACCAGAAGGCTGATGATCACGACCGCATCATTCAGCACCATATCTGTATCAAGCTCCCGCATCCCGGAGCTTTTGCCGTTTTTGGAGGCGCTGCTCTTTGCCGGAGAGCCCTTGGTTTTTGAGGATGCAGACTTTTTAGTGCTCAAAGAGCTTCCGGACTTTGAACCGGAAGCCTTCTTTGAGCCTGAAGCTGATTTTGTTGTTTTACTCTTTTGTGCCACGTCTCACCTGTATTGCCCGATATATCGTCAGTCTCCCAGCATATTTCTGATAGCCTTGGGAGTTCTGTAGTTCCATGAGGATATCTTGATGCCGCTCTTGCGGCTCGCCGCATGTACTATCTGACCGTTGCCGATGTAGATAGCCACATGGTTGATGGTTCCGGACGAGTTCGCGTAGAATATCAGATCGCCCGGTCTCATCGTATCCGATGTCACCTTGGTTCCCATCTGCGCCTGCGAGCCGGAATAATGCGGCAGGCTCACTCCGTATTCCTTCATGATCTGCATGGTAAATCCCGAGCAGTCACAGCCGTTCGTCAGAGAGGTTCCTCCCCAGACATACGGATTGCCCACGAACTGGAGCGCGTAGTTGACCAGGGAGTTCCTTATCCTGCTTGAGTTGGCAGCCGCCTCCTCAAGCGGCGAGAACTTGATCGCCTCATTGAGCGCATATCTTACATCCAGATACTGCGATGATGCAAATGCAGTCAGATCGTCCTCCAGCTCTATCTCGACCCAGCCGTCCAGCTGATTTACCACATGATACCGCTCCGCGTTGGTCACCTGCGTCCATACGGTCGATTCCTGATTCGGCTCCGTCCGCACGTTCAGCACATCGGTGTTGACGATAGCCATCAGCTGCGCCTGCTGGAGCGCCAGCTCCTTTGCCGCGTCTCCGGTGGTGATATACTCCGCCTTGACATATCCGCGAACCGGACCCGACTTTATTTTATACCATCCGTCGAGTGTTTCAACTATATCGCACGCCGCCTTGGAGGTCAGCTTTCCTATGATCTTGCCGTTTTCGCTCGGCTCCTCGCGGATATTCAGATAGCTCGTGGTATTGGAGATGCCCAGATTGTCATACATATTGACCACCATGGACTTCATGTCGAGCTTTCTCGCCTCGTTCAGGCACGGACGTATATCCACATAGTCCTTGTAGAGATATCCGCGGGTGGTCTTCACCCAGTCGCCCTCTACACTGACCACCTCATATCTCTCACCCTCCAGCGCCGTAGCTGCCACATCGCTTTCGCGGGAAGCCTCGGTGCGGATATTGAGCTCATCAGCCATGACGACCGCGCGGTCCTTCACATTTTCTCTGGCAAGGCTGACCGCTTCATCACCTTTCAGCAGATAGCTCGTGCTGATATATCCCTCAAATCCTCCCGAGCTTATCAGTGCCCAGCCGGACCCGTCATCACTTAAGATCTCGCAGGCACTGTAATTATACATCTTGCCGATGATATGCGAGCTGCCGTTTGCCTGCTCACGGACATTCAGGTAGGCGCCGCTGCCGACATCTACCACTCCCAGATCATGATATGAGGATATGACCTCGTCTACTATACGGGCTCTCTCCTCCTCGGCGGCGCGTATGCTCTCCGACTCGGCGACGGACGCAGCCTCGGACTCTGCAAGACGGCTCTCCTCCTCGCTCTGCGCGATGCTCTCCTGTCTGGACTCCTCGACCCGGGCGGAATGCTTTGAGCATGACCCGGATATCAGGGTGAAGAGCAGCACTATAACCACCAGAAGCACCAGCGAGGCGGATATGGCGATGGGGAGTTTTTGGGTATTGAGTGTTCGCTTAAATCTCAGAAACTTGAGTTTCTTCTGGAAGTCATCCTTGAAGAGGTTGTCTATCTTATCTTTTATGGTGTCAGGTAAATTCATGCGATAGTCGTCTTTTCCTACTAAAGTGTATTTTTCTGAAAGTCACGTCACGCGGGTTGTTTCTGAAAGTCAGCTGCTTCGCGCTTACGCGCTCCCGCAGCTGCCGCCGGTATTCGCAATACGCACTATCGTGCTACTTGCTCATACCGTCTTGCCTGTGCGATAGGCATGTCCACGTTCGTGCAAGCACGACGTGGGTATGCCTGCCGCACAGGACTTTCAGAGTATAGCACATTTGACAAGCTATTTCAGATTAAATATAATCGGTGCGTTATGGTTGAGAAAATTGTAAAGTTTATATTATCCGCATTTGCGGGGCTTACGGCTCTGCCGCTGGGAAAGCAGGCTATCGTATTCATCATATCCCTGATGCCGGTGCTGGAGCTGCGCGGCGGTCTTATCGCGGCGGCTCTTTTGAAGATGGATCCTGTCCAGAGCTATATCATCTCCATGATAGGCAATATCATCCCCGTTCCCTTTATACTACTTTTCTTTGACTCCGTGCTTCAATGGATGCGCAAAAGCAGATTTTCAGCTTTCAGAGCATTTACGGGATGGGTAGACAGACGGGTTGAGAAAAACCGCGGGCAGATTGAGAAATACGGCTTCTGGGGACTGGCGATATTCGTCGGCATACCTCTGCCCGGAACCGGGGCGTGGACGGGCTGTATGATAGCATCGGTACTTCATATGAACCGCAGGGAGGCGTTCAAGTCGGTCATGATAGGCATCATAATCGCCAGTGTCATCATGATGCTCGTGAGCTTCGGGCTCATATCAAACATCGTCGGCTAGCGCTGCATCTGTTTATTGTATGATATTCTCAGCATACTGATATGCCCTCATCTATGACATACTGCAGCCGTCGGCTGCTCAGCTGCGAAAAACTCGCCTTGCTCGTTTTTCTCGCTATCGCGGTGCTCGTCAAGGTCTCGGGCAAGCTCGGACTTTGACTCGCTACTCGCGTAAAAAGAGCAGGAACATACCGTGTCCCCGCTCTTTTTATAAAGTCCGCATATACCGCATCTGCCCTCTGATGCGTCCATCCGCCTCGGAAGGCAGACCTCACAAAAGGTATCTTACTCCTCGTCCCAGTTGTGATATACGTTCTGCACATCATCGTCCTCGTCCAGCAGGTCGATGATCCTGTTCATTTTCTTGATATCTTCATCGGATGTCAGCTTTGCCCATGTCTGAGGGAGCATGGTGACCTCCGCCTCCGCCATAGGTATCTTTTCTGCCTCCAGCTTCTCTCTGACGGCGGAGAAACTATCCGGATCCGTGATGATCTCGAAGCTGTCCTCCTCCTCGCTGAAGTCCTCGGCTCCGGCATCCAGCGCCAGCATCATCAGATCGTCGGCTTCCATC
>CAVJQN010000138.1:0-7193 GCA_963651635.1 Agathobacter sp. | reverse complement strand
ATGGAGCGCGCCATAGAGATGACGCCTCGCGAGTGACTGAGCTCGTTAACGAAGCCGTTGGCGGCAAATTCGCCTCTGATCGAGTAGCCGGGGTCGCCCATGCCCGTGCCCTGCGGGTCGCCGCCCTGTATCATAAAACCCTCTATAACTCTGTGAAATATCAGCCCGTCATAAAAGCCGCTGTTCGCCAGTTCTATGAAGTTGCGCACCGTATTCGGCGCTACCGCCGGGTACAGCTCCAGCTTCATCTGTCTGCCGTCCTGCATGGTTATGGTTGCTATGGGATTTTTTGCCTCTGCCATGATTTTTCTCCTGTGCTTGCTATGATTTGCCTTGCATTTCTGAATTGCCTTCTGCAAAGCTGCTCATATTATACTTACGGCTGCCGTGACAAACAAGCGTCGCGGCGGATTTGCGTCCTGCGTCTGTGCCATTGGGTTTATATCGGCGGCATATTTTTTATTTTTTTATTTTACCTATTGCAATTTGTCGATGAGTCATGTATATATAGTAACAGTTACTATTATTGTTTATGGGAGGCGTCAACGCGATGCTGGATGCAGCGTAAATTGCAAGATTTCGACATGACTTGTCCTGTGACAGCGATCCTATGGCGACACCGTGTAGTCATAAAGTGACCTTTATGCCATCATATGGCGACATGATATCGTAACACAAGTTGGTCAGAGTTGCTGCGCGCATAGCGCTCCCGCAACCCTAGCGTCATAACATACACAGAAAGGACGGCGAACATGGCAAAAGCGACCGGCAGACAGGCGACGGCTCCTCTGTCAGATATGAAGTTCAGCCGTCAGCGCACCGCTATACTGGAAAATGTGGCAGGGCGCAAGGATCATCCGACTGCGGATATGGTCTACGCCTCGCTCAGGAAGGACTATCCGCGGATCAGCCTCGGCACCGTATACCGCAACCTGTCGCTGCTGACACAGCTTCACATGATACGTCAGCTTCACTGCGGCGACGGCACGGAGCACTACGACGGCGACATCTCGGATCACGACCATTTCATATGCACGAGATGCGGCAGGATCATCGACCTCTTCCGAGACGGCGATATCGGGATGCCGGAGGCATTGCCCGCAAATGACGAGATAGCGCATATCGACTATCGGGCGCTCATCTACTATGGCACTTGCAGGAGCTGCGCCGACGATGGCTCGGCGGATAACGCATGACGGAATATATAAATCTCAAAAGCCGGATTCGGGTACACGGAGCATGATGATGCCAATAGCAACCGGCAGGTAAATAGCGATATTGCGTCGTATCATCGGCGCAGCACTCACGGCAACATCAGCCATGCACCGCGCGGAGGGCGCGGAGGGCTGTATGCATATCAAATCTATCTAAAAGGAGAACAACTATGGCAAAGTGGAGATGTGTAGTATGCGGTTATATCTACGAGGGTGATACACCGCCCGCGCAGTGCCCCCAGTGCAAGGTACCGGCAGACAAGTTCGAGAAAGTGGACGAGGACGATAAGAGCTGGGCAGCAGAGCATGTGGTAGGCGTGGCAAAGGATGTCGAGGACGATATCAAGGCTGACCTGAAGGCGAACTTCGAGGGCGAATGCTCGGAGGTCGGCATGTATCTGGCGATGTCCAGAGTGGCTCATCGAGAGGGCTATCCCGAGATCGGTCTCTACTGGGAGAAGGCTGCTTACGAGGAGGCCGAGCACGCCGCCAAGTTCGCAGAGCTGCTCGGCGAGGTAGTCACCGACTCCACCAAGAAAAATCTCGAGATGCGCGTAGATGCCGAGAGAGGCGCTACCGAGGGCAAGACATGCCTCGCCAAGAAGGCCAAGGAGCGCGGATATGACGCTATCCATGACACGGTTCATGAGATGGCCAGAGACGAGGCTCGTCACGGCAAGGCATTTGAAGGACTGCTCAAGAGATACTTCGGATAAGCTGCGGACAACGATTCGAGAAAGGTGCTTTGCTGCATGCGCAAGTAAATGTACCCTTCCTGCTGTAATAAAGACACAGGCGATACCCGGTCGTCACCTCGGTATCGCCTGTGTTTTTTAATACTTAAAACCGCTGCCTGCTGCTCACTCCGCGTTCTTGGTCAGGTCGAAGGTGCCGCCTGTCGTGCCGACACCGCCGACGAGGGTGAGCGTGTCCTCTGTCACGGATACTGTGTATGAGCAGTCGATGACCTTGCTGCTGGCAAAGTCAAGATGCAGCTGATCCTCCGTGAGCGTATAGGTGAATGTATAGTCCTCCTTGTAGAGGTGCATCTTGCCCTTGCCGCTCTCACCGAAGGTCAGGCTCGTGGTCTCGTCTGCCTTCCATGTACCGATGAGCAGCTGTGCGAGAGTCTTCTCCTTGAGCTGTGCTGCGGTCGTCTCTGCTACCGTCGTAGTCTCGGCTGCAGTTGTCTCGGCTGCAGTTGTCTCAGCAGCTGTGGTCTCTGCCGCCGTGGTCTCCTCTGCGCCGGTCTGTGTCTCTGTGGCATCCGCCGTAGTCTCCTCGGCTGAAGTCTCTGCTTCTGTAGTTTCCTGCTCGGTTTCAGCCTCGGTCGTCTCTGTCTCGTCTGCGGATGTCTCGGTTTCCTTATCCGTGCTCTCGGTTTCGTCCGTGGCCGTCTGATCCTCAGTTGTCTTATCTGCGGTGCTGTCGCCTGCGATGTCCTTGCCTGCGTCGGTGTTGTCCTTGGTATCGGTGCTGTCCTTGGTATCGGCATCGTCCGTCGTATCCGAGGAGTTCTCACCCTCAGTCTGTGTATCTCCGGCCTCGACTGCCACCTCTGCCTGAGTTGCGTCGGCGTTCTTTTCCGCCAGTACGGTCATGGGAGTCGCCGCCAGCAGCACACCGGCGATAACGATGGCACTGTATCTCGCATTTTTAAAAAACTTACGCTTCATGTTCGCTCCTCTTTCTTTCATAGCCTTCTGTTTTTGAATCGGATTGCTACCTGCTGATATGATACTCCATAATCTGCTATTGTATCAACCCGTTTTTCCGCATCCACCCTCGGCAGCCGTACTGCATACCGTTACTGGCATCACAGTAGTGCCGCTTGCCGCTTGCTGAGTCATATACCCAGTCCTGTACCATGTAGCCGTCTGCGTCAAATGCGTACCACTTGCCGCCGACGTGCAGGCAGCCTCTGATTATATGTATGCGTATGCCTATCGTTCATCGGCATTTTGCATAATTTTTCTCTGGTATCGCGCAGGAACATGTGCTAATGTCATATAAATAGCATGCTTGCGACGGCATTGCTGCATCTCACCGGCATATACGCTACAAAGGAGGATCAGATGAAGATAACATCAGTAGAAGTAATCAAGCTCAAGCGGCTCGCCTTCAGCTCACAGACACCGGTTCTGTGCAAGATCAACACCGATGAGGGCATCTACGGCTACGGAGAAGCAGGCGTTTCCATCATGGATTTCACTGTAGGCAGCTTCGAGCTGCTCAGGCTCTTTTCCAAGATGCTGATCGGCATGGATCCGATGGAGCATGAGGTCATATACAGCAAGCTCGCCGGTACCTTCTGGGCAGAGGGCAACGGCGGCGTCATCATGTCCGCCATCAGTGCCATCGACACTGCGCTGTGGGATATCAAGGGCAAGGCACTGAATGTGCCTGTCTACAAGCTGCTGGGCGGCAAGCAGAGGGAGAAGCTGCGCTGCTATGCCAGCCAGCTGCAGAACGGCTGGAAATACAGGGAATTTATCACGGCTCCCGGCAGCATCGAGTTCATGACGGATGCCTGCAGGGCAGCTCTGGAGGACGGATATGACGCGATCAAGATTGATTTCATCAACAAGCGTCTGGACGGACGTCCGATAGACAAGCTCGCCATGAAGAACTACATCCCCAAGGAGTGGATGAAGGAGTTTGAGGCGAGGCTTGAGGCGGTGAGAGATACGATCGGCGATGATATAGACCTGATCCTTGAAAATCACTGCATCACTTCGCTGAACACTGCGGTGCAGTTCGCCAATGTGGCGGAGCCGTATGACATCATGTTCTATGAGGAGCCTGCCGGACCTCTGAATCCGCAGGAGTATCAGCTGCTGTCGCAGCGCACCTCTATCCCGCTGGCGACCGGCGAGCGCTCATATACCAGATGGGGCTTTCTCCCGTTCCTCAAGGACGGCAGTCTGGCAGTCGTCCAGCCCGATCTGGGCAACTGCGGCGGCATCACCGAGGGCAAGAAGATCTGCGATCTCGCTGATACCTTCGGCGCGACCGTACAGACGCATACCTGCAATACGCCCATCAGCATCGCGGCGTCTCTGCACCTCGAGGCCGCTATCCCGAACTTCATCATCCATGAGCACCATACTGTGGATACGCTCCCGGAGGTTCGCGAGCTGTGCATATACGACTATCAGCCGGAGAACGGCTACTACAGCATCCCGGAGCTGCCCGGCATCGGCAACGAGCTGAGCGAGAAGGCTCTGGCAGAGGCAGAGATCGTCACTGTCAGTTAGGCAGAAACTTCCTTAAGGGAGAGCCTTCTTCCGAACATCCACAAGCACGATGCGCACCAAACTGGCGCATCGTGTCTTATTTATGCGTCTTATTTATAGGAATTGATTATAGAGCCTGCCGGCAGTATCTTCTTCTTGGACCCGCGCAGGCCAGATGCTTTATAGAAAAGGTTCTCGCCTACGAACGAAGGTAAGGTGTGCTTCAGCCCTGCATCCCGGCTGCCTGACGGATCATGTCCTCGACCACTATGTCGTAGATCTCACCCAGTGTATTGCAGTACTCCAGTACCTTCCACGGCTCGTTCGTATGGAAATGGATCTTGATCAGATCCTCGTCCCCCGCCGCGATCAGGCTGTTGCCCTCGAAGTTTTCCGTGATATAGTCCGCTATCGCATCCTCGTCGAGATCCTCGTCTCTCCTGTCGATCAGCAGCTGCGTATCATAGCGATATGCGAACTGATCATCCTCGGGATCTATGCTGTTGAAATCAGGCATGGTCTGCTCCTTTGCTTTTTATGATGCTGACTTGTGCTGTTTTGTGTCGCCGCTCCGATATCGTCGAGAGCAGCTGTTTCCTGCGCTATTTTATCAGCTTTTCGGCTTACTCTCCATCATTTTTCGCGATGCGATGGTGTGGCTCTTGATTTTGGTTGCGCAATTAAGATATAATGTGACCACGAAAGGAGGGCTTTCATATGACAGGAGTGATTTCCATCAGACCATCCAAGGATTTAAGAAATCATTATGCGCAAGTGTCTGCATTATCAAGACAAAATCCGGTGGCAATCACCGTAAACGGCAGGGAAGATACCGTAGTGCTCTGTCACGAGCAATTTATCAATCAGCAGGAATATATATCAGAGCTGGAGGCTAGGCTTGCTGTATACGCGCATTTGGCGCAAGCGGCAGATGACATAAAATTGGGAAGAGTTCAGGATATGGATAAAGCGCTTGATGGCATAATATCCGAGATCAAGGAGCTTGATATATGAATTATCAGGTAATCTTGACCGATACTGCGATACAGGATCTCCGCGAAATAGCGCTATGGATAACCGACCAGACACGCGACAGGGACGTTGCGATAAACTTTATAAATGCACTCAGATCCCAATGCGATAAGCTGCGTACATTTCCCAATATCGGCGCGTTTCCGAAAGACCATATTCTCAAGAGCATGGGCTATCGGTTCCTCACACACAAGGAATATCTGATTTTTTATCTGACAGATGATACGAATAAGACGGTTCACATCGTGTCTGTTTTTAACTCAAAGCAGGATTATATGCGGGTGATGAGAAGATTTATATAAAATCCGCCCCGAGAGCCGTATCTGCGACTTTCGGGGCGGTTGTTTTTTGTCAGACTTATGATATTTCCTAATAGTTCTGCACCCATGCTCCGTCGGCTCCTACATAGAAGGTGCCGATATACGAGTTGCGTATCAATGCGCCCTTAGTGGCGCCGGACTCGGTGAAGTAGTAGTACTTGTCGCCTATCTTGTTCCAGCCGACAGCCATCGAGCCTGTTGAGGTCAGATAGTAGAGCTGTCCGCTGTCATTGAGCCAGTTGCTCTTGATAGCCGCGCCCTGTGTGGCGCTGAGCTGGTCGGGATTCATGTAGTACCACAGCTCACCCACCTTGATCCATCCGGTCTTCATCGCTCCCGTGGACTGATCCAGATAGTAGGTCTGGTTGTTCAGGTTGAGCCAGCCCTTCTGCATCTCTCCGGTGGAGCCGAAGTAGTACCAGTAGTTCATGATCTTCTCCCATCCGTTGGTCTTGGTCGTGCCGTTGGGATATACATAGTACCACGATGAGCCTTTCTGTACCCATCCCGCCGTGGTCGCGGATGTCCCCGAGCTGGTTGATGATCCGCCGCTGCTGCCGTTGGCAGGCAGACTGGACTGACCCGAGCCGTCAGATACGTGATTCTTGTCTATATACTGATAATCGGACTCCAGCCACTCCGACTTCGTGCCCTTGCCCGACGCCTTAGGAACGACCCTGACCTTGAAGTAGTAATCGCCCTCCCGCGTCATCATCGGATATAGGTTGATGCTGGTACCGTGATAGCTGTATGTGGAATAGACGGCCGACGAGCCCCTGTACAGTATCAGATCGTAGTAGCCGCTGGTATCGCTCGGCGCATCCCACTTCGCGCGCCCCAGCGAGCTGCCCGTAGACCAGTAGACGTCGTCCACAGGATCGTACTGTCCGTTGATAGCCTTGAGCTTGAGCGTGACTATCAGTGTATCGTCGTTCTTTCTGGTCGCCGAGACGAAGGTGCCGTTCGTGATCTTGACATTGGACGAGGAGTAGCTGCCGGTGAAGCGGTAGCCGTCATTGCTGATCAGATATACCTTGACCTTGATCTCCTCACCTACCTTGACCACATGGCTGGAGCTCTGTGTATACTCGCCGTAGGCGAAGATATACTTGTCTATATCGCCCTCCTCCACCGTGACATCCGAGGAGAAGCTGTCCAGATACTGTCCTGCTATGATATCGTTGCTCAGCTTGATGCGTACGCTGCTGATCCGCTTTCTCGTATCCGCACGCGCCGGCGTCGCGCAGACGATGATCAGCATCATCACCGTGAGCATGATCTTCCATGATACGGATGCTAGCTTCTTCATGATTCGGCCTCCCGTGATTTCGTTTACCCCTTTTCTGCCACAAGTTTACCAGATAAATCTTACGTGCTGGCACGCTTTATTC
>CAVJQN010000137.1:0-4885 GCA_963651635.1 Agathobacter sp. | reverse complement strand
GGTGGAGGTCATGGGCAGAGATACCAGCATATTGAGTACGCATGTCGGATGCGAGGCGCCGCTTGTGAGGGCTATCGTAAGAGACGTCCCGAGGAATGCAGAGCCGGGGAGCGAGATACGGTTCGCGATAAAGCCGGAGAAGCTCCTTATCTTCGACCGCGAGACACAGCAGCGAATCGGATGAAGCAAGATTGCAGGATAAAAGCAGGAACAGACAAAGACTTGAACATGAAAGAAAATAGAGCATCAGTAAAATCAATCAGACATACCATGGAGCCGTGGCTGTACCTGCTTCCGGCTGTGGTATTGCTGTGCGCATTTATGCTATATCCGCTTGTGGACGTTATCATATATTCCGCGGAGGAGGGATACAACTTCGCCTCCGGCAGATATTTCGGTATCGGCTGGTACAATTTCTCCTATGTGCTGCACGATACGTATTTCATACAGGCTCTGAAAAATACCTTTATACTCGTCGCCATCACGGTTCCTGTCTCCACGAGCCTTGCTCTGCTTATCTCACTGGGGCTGAGCTCGATACCCAGACTGAAGGAGCTCTATCAGACCATTTTTTTCCTGCCGTATGTGACCAATACGCTGGCGGTCGGTCTTGTCTTTATGATCCTGTTCAAGACTACGCCCTACTCTGAGGGTATGGTCAATTCCCTCATACGCGTGCTGGGAGGAAAGCCGACAGATTTCGTGACCGGTCCGTACTGGGCGAAGATGACCATGCTGTGCATATATACCGTATGGGTCGTGCTTCCGTTCAAGATACTGATACTGACCAGCGCGCTGGCATCTGTCGACAGGAACTTCTATGCGGCGGCGAAGCTGGACGGGGCGACGCCATTTGCCATATTTACGCGCATCACGCTGCCTGTGATATCGCCGATGATATATTATCTGGTGATCACGGGCTTCATCGGGGCATTTAAGGCATACAGCGATGTGGTGGCGCTGTTCGGAACAGATCTGAACGCGGCGGGTATGAATACGATAGTCGGATACATCTATGACATGCTCTACGGCAACAGCGGCGGATATCCGTCATATGCATCCGCAGCGGCGCTGATCCTCTTCGTGATAGTACTGACGATCACATGCGTCAATCTGCTGATCAGAGAGGAGGCGGCATGAATACAGATACAGAAAAACGCCGCATAGGCCGCGGTCTTACGATGCGCCAAGCACTGACATATGCGCTGCTGACAGTCTGGGCGCTGATCGTGCTTTTCCCCTTTTACTGGATGGTACTGACATCGGTCAAGAGCTACGGAGCGTACAACTCGGAGTACATCCCGCAGCTCTTTACGCTTGCGCCCACCTTTGACAACTACATACAGGCATATACGGCGGTTCCGCTGGTTCGCTATCTGCTCAATACCGTGATATATGCCCTTATCACCACGGGGCTGATGCTGACAGTCAGTGTGCTGGCTGCATATGCATTCGCAAGGCTGGATTTCCCGGGGAAAAATATCATATTTACGGCGATACTGTCGCTCATGATGGTTCCGACGGAGCTGGTGGTGATCACGAATTTCGTGACGATAACCAATCTCGGACTGCGCAATACCTTCACCGGGCTGATACTGCCGTCGGTGACATCGGTATTTTATATCTACCTGCTCAAGGAGAATTTCGCGATGATACCTGAGAATCTCTACCGGGCGGCGAAGATAGACGGCGCGTCGGATATGAAATATCTGCTGAGGATAATGATACCCATCAGCAGACCGACCATAGTCACGGTCATGATACTCAAGATCATCGAGTGCTGGAATGCATATGTGTGGCCGCGGCTCATCACCGACGACGAGAGCTATTATCTGGTATCCAACGGCATACAGCAGATAAGGGAAAATGGCTTCGGACGCGAGAACATACCCGCCATGATGGCCGCGGTAGTGATGATATCGGTTCCGATCATCATGCTTTTTGTGATATTCAGGAAAAAGATCATGGAGGGCGTATCGAGGGGAGGAACCAAGGGATGAAGCATGCCTTGAGAGATACCTTAAGGAAAATTTGGGAGAATGCAGGTATGCCGGGGCGCATAGCTGCCGCGCCGTATATCAGGAGGGCGGAGCTTGTTGCTGCCGCCGCAGCCGCGCTGCTGCTGACGGCATGTCACGGAGAAAGAGCAGCCAAGTCATTTGTCATGCCGGAGAGCTTTGATACATCACGCGAGTATGAGATCACATTCTGGGCGAAGAACGAGACCAACAAGAATCAGACGCTGGTATACGAGAAGGCGGTGCGGGACTTCGAGGCACTTTATCCGAATATCAGGATCAATATCAAGATGTACAGCGACTATACCCGCATATACAACGATGTGATAACGAATATATCCACCGGCACTACGCCCAATGTCTGCATCACCTATCCGGATCATATCGCGACATATCTGACAGGCGAGGGAACCGTGGCGTCGCTGGACGAGCTCATGAGCGATCCGAGATACGGCTTCGGCGGAAGTGAGCTGGCATATGATGCGCCCGGGCGCGAGGAGATGATAGAGGAGTATATGCAGGAGTGCTATTTCTCAGAGCACTACTATGCCGTGCCGTTCGTGCGCTCCACGGAGATATGCTATGTCAACGCGGATTTGGTCGAAAGGCTCGGATATGAGCTGCCCGAGGTGCTGACATGGGACTTCGTCTGGGAGGTCAGTGAAGCGGCGATGAAAAAGGATGACGACGGGACATTTGCATTGACGGGACAAAAGGTCCTGATCCCGTTTATATACAAGTCTACCGACAACATGATGATCACGATGCTGGAGCAGCTGGGAGCGCCATACTCGGACGATGCGGGAGATATACTGATATTTAATGACGAAACGAGGCAGATACTGGAGACGGTCAGGGAGCATGCCGCGACGAGAGCATTTTCCACATTTGCCATATCAGGCTATCCTGCCAATTTCCTGAACGCGGGGCAATGCATCTTCGCCGTGGACTCATCCGCGGGCTCGACATGGATGGGGAGCGGCGCGCCTCTGTCGGATATAGCCGAGGAGAAGAAGGTGAGCTTTGAGACGGCGGTCATGACGGTACCGCAGTATGACATATCCGACCCGAAGATGATATCGCAGGGACCGTCGATATGCATATTCAACAAGGACGATCCGCAGGAGGTGCTGGCATCGTGGCTCTTCGCGCAGTATATGCTCTCCGACGAGGTACAGATCGCGTATGCACAGACTGAGGGATATGTGCCTGTGACGCAGCGGGCGCGCGAATCGAGCAGCTACCGGGAGTATCTGGACAGCGCGGGAGAGGACGGCGCGGAGCACTACGATGTAAAGATAAAGGCGACGCAGCTGCTGCTGGAGCATACGGCAGATACGTTTGTGACGTCGGTATTTAACGGCTCGGCATCGCTGCGGCAGGCGGCGGGTGAGATGATCGAGGACATCACGAAGTCGGTGCGCAGGAAAAAGACGGTGGACGATGCATATATAGATCAGCTCTACGCTGATATGACATCACTTTACAGGCTTGATCAAGTAGATGCGGGCGAGAGCGCGGATAGGGAGAGCTTTGGACCGCTTCCGGCGGCATCCCGGGCTTTGCTGGTCGGACTGGGGGCGGCGTGGGTCTGCATCATAGCCTTTGCATTGCACAAAAAACGGCAAAATGCTTGAAGTGACGGCAAAATATTGTAGAATATCTACGAATGATCGCTTGAGGATCATAAACAGGAGGACGGATATTATGAAAAAAATATGGGCGATAGCACTGGCGGGCGTGCTTGCCGCGAGCCTGACGGCGTGCGGCTCGGGCAGCTCCGCATCTACTGCGACCACACAGGCGGCTACGCAGGCTCAGACGCAGGAGACGACGACAGAGGCGGAGACTACCGTCGAGGAGACGACTGCGGCAGAGACCGAAGAGACGCTTGAAGAGGGCGTCATGAGCTATGATGAGTATATGGCGGCGGAGCTCGACGCCGAGGTAACTGTCGTGACATATGTGCAGACGCATACGTCGTGGTGGCAGGGCAAGGTCACTATCTACGGACAGAGTCCTGCGGGAGCCACATTTATCTATGATATGGACTGCACCGAGGAGGAGGCCGCAAAGCTCGTGCCCGGTACGAAGATCAAGGTGACGGGCTACAAGTCCGAGTGGTCGGGAGAGATCGAGATCACAGACGCCACATTTGAGATACAGGAGGGCAGCTGGATAGCAGAGGCGGAGGACGTCACGGCCATGCTCGGGACGGAGGAGCTCTCGGCGCATATGAACGAGTTTGTGGCATTTAAGGGACTCACGGTCGAGCCTTCCACGGATAAGGACGGCAATGAGGTCGCGTATTTATACAAGTGGGACGGCTCCGGCTCGGAGGGCGACGATGTATATTTCAATGTCTCCGACGAAAACGGAGAGATATATCAGTTCCTTGTAAGATCGTATATCACGCCCAAGGATACGGATGTATATAAGACGGCTTTGACACTGGAGGTAGGAGACGAGCTGGATATGGAGGGCTTCCTCTACTGGTACGAGGGTCCGAACCCGCATATCACATCCATCACCAAGGTGGAGTAAGCGCTGTCTGCGACAGGCTCTGAAAATAATTTCGGATAATAATTTCTGCTAAGACGGGAATTTCCCTGAATTTCTGTCGGCAGGCACTTGATTTTTGAAAACAGTTGTTATATTATATCAACCGTCGCTGTTGCGGCGGGACAGTGGGCTATCGCCAAACGGTAAGGCAACGGACTCTGACTCCGTCATTGTGAAGGTTCGAATCCTTCTAGCCCAGCTAAGCAGGAATGCTTTTAAAATTTCATAAAATAATGGGCTATCGCCAAATGGTAAGGCAACGGACTCTGACTCCGTCATTGTGAAGGTTCGAATCCTTCTAGCCC
>CAVJQN010000136.1:0-9829 GCA_963651635.1 Agathobacter sp. | reverse complement strand
CTCGTGCTCTTTGACTATGACAGGCTGCAGGATACCGCGACATACAAGGATCCCAACAGCATCACAGAGGGTATCGAGGCTGTATATGTCAACGGAGTGCTCGTATATAAGGACAAGCAGTTCACAGGCGCCGCTCCCGGACGTATGCTGCGTCACAACGCCTGAGCATCTCGGATGCTGAAATCAACAGCAGAAAGGAAAAAATATGACTCCACTGGTAGCATTTTTGATAGTATTTGTGGTTCTTCTTGTAGCACTTATCAAGTTTAAGGTCACGCCGTCCGTCGGTCTTTTCGCTGCGGCGGTCATATTCGGTCTGATGGTAGGCATGCCTGCCGCCGATATACTGAACAATCTTCCCGCAGGCTTCGGAGGCATGATGAAGAGCATCGGTCTGCTCATCGTATTCGGAAGCATATTCGGTGATTTCCTCGGACGCTCCGGCGCTACGGAGGAGCTCGCCAAGGGTATGGTCAGACTGTTCGGCAAGAAGAATGACTATCTTGCGCTGAATCTGGTCGGCTTCATCCTCTCCATCCCCATCTACTTCGGATGCGCCTATATCATGACAGCTCCGCTCGTCAACGCGCTGCAGAAGATCAGCAAGAAGAGCATGAAGGGATATGTCATCGCCATATTCTCAGGACTGATGCTCACGCACAGCTGCGTCGCACCTACGCCGGGACCGCTTGCCGTAGCAGGTCAGATCGGCGCCAATGTAGGCTGGTTCATCATCTGGGGCATCGTGGTCTGTCTTCCGGCAAGCCTGCTGGTAGGCTGGATATATGCCAATATCGTCAACTCCAAGGAGGAGAAGCTCCAAGCTCGCGAGGCTATGAAGGAGCTGGTGGAGGACGAGGAGCTGCTGCGCCCCGATCCGACCAAGCCCTCCGCGCTTTGCGCATTTGTGCTTATCATGTTCCCCATCGTGCTGATAGTATTTGCCTCTATCTTCTCACTGTTTGTGACGGAGGGTACGGCATATGAGGTCATCAATTTCATAGGCAACTCCAATATCGCGCTCTTTGTCGCTATGCTTGTCACAGGCTTTGCGCTTCACAAGTATATGCCGGATAAGACGGTCATGCAGTATGTCGATGAGGCTGCCGACAGCACCGGCAATATCCTTCTGATCGTAGGCGCGGGCGGCTGCTTCGCCACCATGCTGAGCGCTACGAGCATGAGCTCAGACCTTGTCACGATCATGTCCGCGACGAAGCTCCCCGTGATCCTGCTCGGATTTTTGCTGGCATTCTGCATCCGCGCTGCTGTCGGCTCGGCTACCGCAGCTATGCTCACATCCATCGCCATAGCAGGTCCGGTCTGCGTCGCAGCAGGTATGTCTCCGGTCATCGCGGGTCTCTCTGTCTGCCTCGGTGCAAATGCAGCTACATTCCCGACAGATGTTACCTTCTGGTTCCCGTCCACATATAACGGGCTCGATACCAAGGACTGCATCGCCACGACTACTATTCCGTGTATCCTCACCGGTATCATAGGAATGGTCGTGCTGGCTGTGATGAATGCATTTGCCGGAGTCCTGCCCGGAATGTTCTGACCGTTTTGAAAAGGAGATATCAGCATGGTTTCACCAGATAAAATCGTTGCAAACAGATCCGTCGCCGACTGGATAAAACTCTGCCCGGTAGTGTCCGATATCTGTGAGCTGAAGGAAACCGCGTGGATCAACCCCGACAAGCTGCCGTTTGAAAAGGCACAGGCTGCCTGTGAGCTGAGCATGGCGGATATCGAGGATGCGGCGGCGCGTCTTGAACGCTTTGCCCCGTATCTGAAGGCGGTCTTCCCGGAGACGGCAAAGAGTGGCGGCATCATAGAGTCCGAGATCCGGGAGATACCGGCTATGAAGGAAAGGCTGGAGGGGGATGAGCATGTTGCGATCCCCGGACAGCTCTGGATCAAGCTGGACAGCCATCTGCCGATCTCGGGATCGATCAAAGCCCGCGGCGGTATCTACGAGGTGCTCAAAACCGCAGAGGATATAGCGCTGCAAAGCGGTATGCTCCGAGCAGGCGACGACTATGCAGTCCTTGCCTCAGAGCCGTTTCGCAAGCTGTTCTCCGGGTACTCCATAGCGGTCGGCTCCACGGGCAATCTCGGGCTCTCCATCGGGATCATGAGCGCCAAGCTCGGCTTTAAGGTGACGGTGCATATGTCGGCGGACGCACGTCAGTGGAAAAAGGATCTGCTGCGCAGCAAGGGCGTGGAGGTGATAGAGTATGCCTCCGATTACAGCATAGCAGTCGCCGAGGGACGCAGGCGCGCGGCAGATGATCCGCACTGTCACTTCGTGGACGATGAGAACTCGCGCACGCTGTTTCTCGGATATACGGTCGCGGCGCTCCGCCTCAAAAAGCAGTTTGAAGAGCTGGGTATCGCAGTCGATGAGGCTCATCCGCTCTTTGCATATCTGCCATGCGGCGTCGGCGGAGGTCCGGGAGGCGTAGCCTTCGGGCTGAAGATGGTATTTGGCGATGCCGCACACTGCTTCTTCGCCGAGCCGACCCACTCTCCGTGTATGATGCTCGGTATGGCGACAGGCGAGAACAGCAATGTCTGCGTACAGGACTTCGGAGTGGACAACTGCACGGCGGCAGACGGGCTCGCGGTAGGAAGGGCATCCGGATTCGTCGGAGGTCTCATGCGCCCGTTTATGAGCGGATGCTACTCGCTCTCTGACGAGCGTATGTACAGGCTCTTGAGTGAGCTGGCAGATACCGAGGATATCTTCCTCGAACCCAGCGCGCTGGCGGGTATGTACGGTCCGGTACTGACGCAGACGTCCCGGGAGCTTGCGGGATATATCGAAAAGAACTCTCTGACAGACAGGATGAAGGACGGTATACAGCTCGTCTGGGCGACCGGAGGCAATATGGTGCCGCGCGAGGAGATGCAGCACTACTACGAGAAGGGCAGGGCGCTGCTTTCGTAGGAAGAGATATATTTACAGGGCCTTAAATGATCAAAGCCGGGGCTGCCGCACTAAAGCGGCGGCCTCTTTAATTGTATCCGGACTCTCGGGCGGCTCACAGCCCTCACCGCGTCCGTCTGTCGTAAAGCAGGAATGGCAGGAGTACGGCATTTGCCGTATAATAATACCAAGGCTGCGGGAGCGCTATGCGCGCAGCAATCCATAACATCATATAATGATTACAGGAAGATAAACAGACAGAGGAGCTGCATGACACTGGTACAGATGGAATATTTTCAGGCGGTGTGCCGCCATATGAGCTTTGCGCGGGCGGCGCAGGAGCTCCATATCTCGCAGCCGGCGATGTCCAAGGCTATGAAAAATCTGGAGGAGGAGGTCGGTGTACCGCTCTTTATCCGGGAAAAGAACGCCCTGCAGATCACGGATGAGGGTCATACGCTGCTGAGCGAGTGCGAACTGGTGCTGAAACGCTATGACCATATGGAGGAGATCATCTCCCATCTGTCACTGTCGCGCAGGTTCGTGCGCATCGGCATGTCCACGCTCAGCGGCAATCAGGTCTTTCCCACACTGGTCAGGGAGTATTCCCGCAGATATCCCGATATCACGATATATCCCACGGAGGAGGCTACGCATACGCAGTTTGCTATGCTGGACGCGGGACAGCTCGACCTCATCATCACTGTGCGCAACCCCGAGGAGCATCCGGGCGGAGCCGAGGAGTTTGACAGCCTGTACGGTCACTGGCCGACCATAAAGTCCTGCCAGTACTATTGCGTCAGCAGGGATCATCCCCTTGCGGGGCGAGAGCACGTGACGTTGGAGGAGATCAGCCGGTATCCTCTGGTCATGCTCACGGACAAGTTCAGTCAGCCGAAACGTATCAGGAGGATGTTTGAGGAGCGCGGTCTGACGCTCAATATACTGCATTGCACGCCGCAGATGTATACTGTGGAGCGATTTATCATACAGGGCGCGGCGGCGGGCTTTCTCCCGCAGGACGTCGTCGCGACCAATCCGAACATAGTAGGCATCCCCTACGATGACAGCCGCAAGCATCCTATCAGCATCTTCTGGCGCAGGGATCATTTTCTCTATGAACCGGTGCGCAGCTTTCTGGCACTGGCAAGGGAGATGTATCCTGCGAAATGATGCCGTATATAACCGAGAATATCCCGCAGAGCCCTTTAACCGGCGTCCTGCGGGATATTTCACTCTAATTGTAAAAACAGTATACAGATAATCCGCCTGATGACGTACACCCGCAGATGTCAGCGCATCATACGAGAGGGAACATGATAGGTATATAGATGCAGAAGATGACGAGTCTGACTATCGTCAGCGGCAGTCCCAGCTTGAAATGATCCTTCAGGCTGTAGCCGCCCGCCTCGGAGCCCATAGTCATGGCAGGAGCCGCCATGGGAGCGAGGTAGCAGTTCGCCGAGCCCTCTGTGGTGGCGAGCATCAGCGCGGTAGCGTCATAGCCGTTCTGGACGGAGATGAGCGCTGCCAGTGTCTTGAACGCGTTGTTTACCGCAGAGTTCGTGATGAACTGTGTGAGTATCAGACATACCGCATACATGCTGACCATGATGGCGATGGGAGAGAAGCCCTGCGTCATGGCATTGAAGGTATCAGCCATCAGCACATCTGCGCCGGTGGTCTTGAGTGCGGTAGCAAGAGGCAGTGTGCCGACCGTGATGAATATGACGGGATTGCCCATGGCAGTTATCGCCTCCCTGTCAGAAAGCACGCCGGAGAGGACGAGCACCATAGCACCTATGAGTGACGGATACCATGTACTGATGCCGGTCAGGGCGCATGTGATGATTGCGGCTACCGTGATAGCAAAGACGGCGATGGTAAACTTCTCCTGACCGGGAGTGAGCTTGGAAGCACGCTTTTTCTTGTTTTCAGCAACTGCCGCGTCCGCCTTCTCCTGATCCTCAAGCGACGGCACATTGCCGTAGTCGGGCGCCATCTTTACCGTCAGCCAGCATACGAGCGGCACCATGATGAGGATGATCGGTATCTTGGATATAAATGTCGTAAAGTAGGTCCATCCGCCTACGCCGCCGAGGTTTTCAACTATCGTATTGTTGGCGATGTATCCGCCGGCATTGCCGCCCGTAGGCAGCCAGCCGACCCAGAGCTGGGCCAGAGCCGCGCAGGGGTACATGAACTTGGACAGCGATCTTTTCTGCTCCGCGCATACGGATGTGATCAGCGGGATCATCATCGCCATGGTCGCGGTTGCGTTGGTGAAGCATCCGAGGAACAGGATAGGCACGGCGAGCCCTATCATGATTTTGACGTCCGACGAGCCGGGCTTGATGAGCGAGGTGCTCATCTTCGAGAGGATGCTGGTCTTGGAGATGGCCTGCCCTACTACGAACATGGATGCCATCATGATGATGGAGCTGTTGGTCAGACCGCCCCATGCCTCCTTGAAGGACAGTACTCCCGTCACCTCAAGTATGATCGGGATGCACATCGCTGCCACGTGTATCTTGACCTTCCCTGACAGTATCAGTGCTACAAATGCGATAAATGCAAATAAAACGATGCCGATTTCTCTTGTCATCTCGTCTCCTTAGTGCCGCGCGACATCCGGCGGCTGATTGTTTTCATTACTCCCTGCTTCATCGGTCTACGACAGATCCGTCCTCGTGCAGATGTATCCCGCCGTAGCTGCCCTTGAACGGGAAGACGGTCTCGATATCATCTATCAGCTCTATGCCAAGTCCCGGTCCCTCAGGCAGCAGGATATAGCCGTTTTCTACCTTGAAAGGCTCCTTCATCTCCGCGTCCAGCCTGCATTTGCCGTTGACCATCGGATACTCCTGCACCTCGAAGTTCGGGATGACCGCGTCGAGCTGGAGGCATGCCGCCGTGGATACCGGCCCCAGCGGGTTGTGGGGGATCACATATACTCCCTTGACCTCAGCCATGGCAGCGATCTTTTTGCCCGCCGTGATGCCGCCTGTCACGCACATATCGGGTCTGATATAGCGCACATCGGTATGCGTCATCAGCGAATCAAACTCAGCCGGATTGATGAAGCGCTCGCCGGTAGCCACGGGGATATCGCAGTTTCGTATCACCATGCTCATCGCCTCGAGATTGTCCGGGATCGGATCCTCGTAGAAATACGGTCTGTACCGGCGCAGCTCGCGTCCCAGCTCGATTGCCTCCGCCGGACGCAGTCCCCTGTGAACCTCGATAGAGATGTCCACACCCCAGCCGACCGCCTCGCGGACAGCCGCCATGGACTTGCCAACCCTCTCGACGATGGAGGTGAAGTTCTCGCCGCAGCTCTTGTCTTCATTTTCCGCATGTCCGATGGAAAAGCGGATGGAGTGATAGCCCTGATCGACGAGCTTTTTTGCCTCTGATGCCAGCTCATCGGCATTTTTGCCGCGTGCATTGATGTAGATCTTGATCTTGTTTCTCGTCTTGCCTCCGAGCAGCTCGTAGATCGGGACATTGAAGAACTTGCCCTTGATATCCCAGAGCGCTATGTCGATGCCTGAGACTGCCGCCATGGTGACTGATCCGCGGAAATGCAGGTTTCTGCTGAGTGCGTTCCAGATGAACTCGATATTCATCGGATCCAGACCTACTATCATCTTCTCCATCTGCTTCAGCACTCCGGCGGTCGCTTCCTGATAGCCCCATGCGCCGCATTCGCCAAGACCGACGATACCCTCATCGGTATGTACTCTGACGAACAGATAGCGTCCGCCCGCCAGGATGGGCTCGATCCTTGTGATTTTCATATCCTTGCCATACTCCCTTCTGATGTTTTGAAACCTTGGATTGAACTTGAATAAATACAATGCGGATTGTATGGCGGGGTAATGTAAATGTGAAATCAATAAAAGCTGGGGAGATTAACCAAAGGTTATGATGCGAGGCGAAATCAAGATGAGACATGTGCGACATGCACGATTATAAGCACGAAAAGGAAGCGGGATAGACAAAAAACTCCCGCATGAGAAGGGCAAAAGGTTAACTACAGGTTGGGGTTACTGAGTATCATTCATGCCCATATATAAACCTACATAAGAAATCTTAAAATAAATATCGGGAAGCCGAAGCGGACGGGAAGAACCTACTTACGGTTCTTTTCCTCCGCCTCCAGCAGTCGCAGCATGACCTTGGAGGCGATGGTATGGTATCCGCCGGCATGCTGTGCATAACACAGATTCCAGAAAGGCTTGTATACCTTGGGGATGGAGAAGACCGAGCAGGACGTGTCGTACGTAAAATCAGTCAAATAACGTTCATTGATGATGGTTGCGCCGTATCCTATCGATGCGAGATTGTAGGCTGTTTCAAAGAGCTCTGTTTCAAGAACGACATCTGCCCTCATCTGTGCCAGCTGAAAGATCTGATCTGCTGCCTGTCTGAGCCGGTGCCTCTTGGTCTCCAGTATAAAGCTCTCGCCATCCAGCAGCTTTATGTCCAGCACCGGGTAGTGGTATCCATCTGCTGCTACTGCGTGCTTCTCCCAGCGGCTTCCCTGCTGCATGACAAGGCACATCTCCTCCTGATTCAATATGGTATATGCAAGATTATCTATAACTGCTTTGTCAGGGATATCCATGCAGTGAAAGATGCCGAAGTCGATCTTTCTCGTTCTTATCATATCTTCAAGCTCGCTGGACTCTTTTTCCGTGATCTTTATGGCGATATTGGGATACTGGGAGGTGAAGACCGGAAGAAGCTTATGGGACAGCATACAGCTAATGTAGCGGGTCATGCCGAAGGTCAGGCTTCCCGAGCGCAGCTGGCTGATATCCACAAGCCGCTGGCAATAGTCATTGTATATGTCCAAGATGCTGACGGCCATCTCATAGTAGCATTGTCCCGCATATGTCATGACAAGTCCGCCGGAGGTACGCTCAAAAAGAGGTGTTCCCGTAGAGGCTTCAAGGACTTTAAGACAGTGGCTCAGCGCCGGCTGGGTCATAAACAGCTTCTTGGCAGCGGCGGAGATGGTGCGCTCCTCAGCGATGGTCTTTATATACAGCAGCTCTTTATCTGTCATAGTAGCTCACCTTTTTTATGTCCCTACGATGCCCGCGCACCGCGGCATGGCTCATTCATGTCTGTTTCGTATGTGACGCATGATATAAAAAACGACTGCATAGTGCCCGGGGTACTTTCGCATGTCAGACGTCCGGGACTTTTATAATATATTCCGCATACTGTTTATGTCAATCATGCAGGCTATTTATACAGGGATAGTTGTCCCCTTGCAGGATTAAAAAATGACCTTGAAGTGGTGATGTTCTCGAGCTTCTTACTGCTTTCAATACAGAGGCTTAGTGCGATAAGCCATACAGACCTGCTTTACATATCTTCATGCCGGCATTTTACAGTTCGTATTTTGTGACAATATGCATGCAAATCTTTTATGGTTAATATCGGAATAATGCATTTTTATTTATACAACAGCTCCTGTTATAATCCGGTCAGAGCTTAAAGAAATAGCCGCGGCTATCATGGCATCGAGATCAAAAGACCTTTTGACTTCAGTATCAGCTACATTAAGAAAACAGGAGAGAGCATGAGGCGGATAAAGGTTCCTTACGGAGATACGTTTCAAGAAGCGGAGTTTGATGACAGCATACCGATTCAGATAATAGATCCGGAATGTAAGCCGGTGGGCGAGGATGTCACTACATTGATCGAGCGTGCACTGGACGATCCTATAGACAGTGACCGGCTGGAGAATATCGTGAAGAAGGAAGACATGCCTCTGATCATCGTGAACGACCAGACCCGTCCGGGTCCTAACCGTGAGATGGCGGAGGCTATTGTCAGAAGACTGGAGAAGGCAGGTATACCGGATTCGCATATTCGTATGATCATTGCAACGGGCAGTCATAGGGCGCCCACGGATGAAGAACTGGACGGTCTGATCGGGGAGGATATCCGCAGACGGATCGAGGTATACATCCATGATTGTAAAAAGAACAATGTCTACCTGGGCACAACAGAGGGGGGTCTGCCGGTCTACGTGGACAGGCTGGCAGCCGAGGCAAGCTTTATCATCACGACAGGTCTGGTAGCTCCACACAAAGCGGCAGGTTTCTCCGGAGGAAGGAAGAGCATCGTCCCAGGTGTGGCAGGGATCGAAACATTGAAGATCCACCATTCTCTGCCTATCCGACCCTTTGAGCCGGCGGTGGGCTGGCTGGAGGAGAATCCCTTTCATCAGGCGGCACTTGAAGCGGCGAAGCTGGTAAATGTCCGGTTTATCCTCAATGCGGTTCAGGATACCCATAAGCAGAACGTGGCAGTTGTGGCAGGAGATCTTGACAAAGCGCATGCGGAGGGCGTGAGGATCTGCAGAAGCCGCAACAACGTAGAGTGTGACAGATATGGCGATGTGGTCATTGCTTCGCCGGGCGGGGCACCGAGAGACTGCAATCTCTACCAAAGCCAGAAGGCACTGGCAACTGCGGAGCTTTTCGCGAAGAAGGGAGGAGGTGCGACACTGATACTGGTGGCGGAGGCAGCCGACGGGATCGGCCCTCAGCTTTTGCAGGACTGGCTGATAGAAGGCAGAACCCCTCAGGAGATCATAGAGCGTTTCAGGACAGAGGGCTTTGATGTCGGCACCAATAAGGCATTTGAATATGCCAGGGCTATGACCAAGGGGCGATTGATCATCGTCAGCGGCAATGTCGATAAGGAACAGATCAAGAGGATGAAGATGGAATGCGTGGATACGCTTCAGGAGGCTGTCGATATGGTGACAGGAGAGAAAACGCCGGAACAGGTGATAGTGCTTCCCAAGGCAGTAAACATTATTCCGCATTTTGCGTAAGCTAGCACCATATCAAAGCAGAAGGAGATAACTACTAT
>CAVJQN010000135.1:0-10830 GCA_963651635.1 Agathobacter sp. | reverse complement strand
GCTATCAGGAGCCTGAACAGGATGCAGAGATCATCCTATCAGAAGCTCGGAGTGGTGAACTACAATGCATTTGAGGGCATGGGAGGCAATCTTAGCTTTGCTCTAGCGATGCTGGACTATACCAACTCCGGATTTGTGCTCAACTCCGTGCATTCCCGCGAGGGCTGCTACAACTACGTCAAGCTGGTTGACTGCGGCAAGACCGAGATACTCCTCGGCAGGGAGGAGCAGGAGGCTCTGGAACAGGCTCTGGGCTACAGAGACCGTGAGGAGACGTGATGACCGAGGATAAAAAGCTGTCTGAGCTGCTCAAGAAGTATCTGAACTGGCCGATAGTGATGGCTGCTCTTATGGTTTTGTCAGCAGTCGCGAGCATGGTGGGTGGCCCTAGTGCGCCGATGCTGGTATTCATACTGTCGGTGATAGGGATCATCATGGCGGTATGTCTGGTGCTGACGGCAAGAAACAGCATCATGACGCAGCTGACGGCATTTGCCATGAATACCGAGGAGGTTCAGAATACACAGGTTCAGGATCTCGACGTACCGTATGCGATGATGGATCGCTCGGGTACCATCATCTGGCGCAATCGCGCATTTAACTCCATGATCAGCGGCGACAAGGCCGCGAAAAAGGACATTTTCTCGATATTTCCGGAGCTTGATCCGCACGAGCTTCAGACTCTCGACAGGGAGGGCTCGTACTCGGGCTGGTTTCGCGAGCATTGCTATGACGTGAGATTCAAGCAGCTGGAGATCGACGGGGAAAATATCCTCGCCGTGTATTTCTACGACGAGACGGCGCTGGCGGAGATGACCGACCTGTACAACAATGCCCGTGCGGCATCGGGGCTGATCTACATGGACAACTACGATGAGGCGATGGAGGGCATGGAGGAGGTCAAGCGCTCGCTGGCGGTCGCGCTCATCGACAGCAAGGTGGATCGCTATATCTCCGGGGTCGGCGGTACCGTGGTCAAGATGGAGAAGGACAAGTACAGCTTCATCATCGACAGGGAGCATCTGGATATACTTGAGGAGGGTCGCTTTGATATCCTCGAGGATGTAAAGACGGTCAAGTTCGGCGAGTCCAAAAACAATATCACGCTGAGCATAGGCATAGGCATCGGAGCTCCGACCATAGCCGAGGACTATAAGATGGCGCGGACGGCGATAGATGTGGCGCTGGGACGCGGCGGCGATCAGGTGGTGGTCAAGGACGGCGACTCGGTGCGCTACTACGGCGGCAAGTCGCAGTCGATAGAGAAGACCACACGTGTGAAGGCGCGCGTGAAGGCGCAGGCATTTGAGGAGCTGATCCAGTACAGAGATCGCATCATCATCATGGGGCACAAGCTCCCCGACGCGGACTGCATAGGCTCGTCCATAGCAATCTGGCGCATAGCGCGTACTCTGAACAAGGAGGCGCATATCGTGCTGGGAGAGGTGCCGTCCTCCATGGAGGCGGCTATCGCGAGATTCGAGCAGGACGAGTATCCGGACGACTTGTTCATCACGGCGCAGAGAGCGTTGGAGCTGACCACGGAGCAGACCGCGCTGGTGGTAGTGGACGTCAACCGTCCGTCCATCACCGAGGCTCCCGAGCTCATAGAGCTGTCAGGTTGCGTAGCGGTATTTGACCATCACCGCCAGAGCAGCGAGACGATAGATAAGGCGTCGCTGGCGTACATAGAGCCGTATGCGTCGAGCGCGTGCGAGATGGTATCCGAGATACTGCAATATATATCCGACGGCGTGAAGCTGAGAAATGCCGAGGCGGATATGATACTGGCGGGTATCGTCGTGGATACGATCAATTTCACGAATCAGTGCGGCGTGAGGACATTTGAGGCGGCGGCATTTTTAAGAAAGAACGGCGCGGACGCGAGCCGTGTCAGAAAGCTGCTGCGTGACAGCGAGGCGGACTGCCGCGCCAAGGCGGCGGCGGTAGACCGGGCGGAGCTGTTCATGGGACAGTACGCGATCACGACCTGCGATACGAATTCGGCGGACAGCCCGACGGTCGTAGGGGCGCAGGCGGCCAACGATCTGCTGGATATCGCGGGAGTACGGGCGAGCTTCGTGCTGACGCAGTACAACGGCAGGATATATATCAGCGCACGCTCGATGGACGAGGTCAATGTACAGCTCATCATGGAGCGCTTCGGCGGAGGCGGTCACAGGAGCGTCGCAGGTGCGCAGCTGGATGCCGAGGGCATGAGCATAGAGGACGCCATCAATAAGCTGGAGAACGTGATACGCGAGATGGACGAGAACGGAGAGCTGTGAGACGGTAAGGTAACAGAATAAAGCAAGCCCCTGCACGCGATGAGTATGCAGGGGCTTGTGATAATTACAGTAGTACAATTTCGTTAATAGCAAGACCTCAGCTTTGCAGCATCTCTATGGTTCTTACTCCTGCGGCGCCTTGCTGGCTATGGCATTGATAGCTCCGCCCATGTCGCACAGCTGGCTCTTGATGCAGATAGCGTCTATGAGATAGCATCTGCCGGATGCTCTGGTGGATGCCTTCGCGCGCACCAGCGCCTCTTTCAGCTCCTCGGGGCTGAATACTCTCTCAGCCACGCAGCCGTATGCCTCGCCCAGCTTCACATAATCTATCGTGCCGTCCTGATTGTACGGCATCTCCACCGCATATTCAAAGCCCAGACCGTTCTGGTTCTGCTTGATGAGACCCAGATAGGCATTATTTACCACGACTACGATGATAGGCTTCTTAAATGCGCTCGCTACCGCGATCTCCTCGCCCATGAAGGTCAGACCGAAGTCGCCCACTACCGTGACCGCATCGCACTCGGGATGTGCCACCTTCATGCCGAATATCGCCGGAACCTCATATCCCAGAGTACCCGCGCCGCCGGACGGCAGGTACTTGTAGGGCTTGTTGACGGTCTGCAGCTGCCCGCTCCAGATCTGCGTGATGCCGCAGCCCTCTGCGAAGTAGGTATCATCGTCAAATGCCTCGTTGACCTCCTGGAATACCCTGTGAGGCATCATCGGCGCGTCGTCATAGTCCGTCTTTCTCGCAAGCTGCTTCTTAAGCTCCGGGAGCTTCTTCGTGTTCTCCGCGTCGAAGTGCAGCCCTGCCGCCTTTACCTCTGCAAGGAGCGCCTCAACAGCGAGCTTCGCATCGGATACTATGCCCAGATCCGGCTCAAATACCATGCCTATCTGGCTCGGCTCTATATTGATATGTATGAACTTTCTGTCTCCCTTATATACAGAAAGCGTGCCTGTATGTCTGTCGGAGAAGCGGTTTCCTATCGCCAGCACGCAGTCGGAGTCAAGGAATATCTTATTGCCTATCGGCTGACCAACCTGTATACCGACATGACCGGCATTGAGCGGGTGGTTCTCGGGTATGCCGCCCTTTGCCTGATATGTGGTGATGACGGGCACGTTCATAAGCTCCGCCAGCTCCACTACCTCACCGGGACAGCCCGAGATAAAGCACCCGCCGCCCATGATGATGACGGGATTCTTCGCTTCCTTCAGCATCTCGACCGCCTGCTTTATCTGCGCGTTATCGGGCTTTACGACCTCGACCGCCTTGGGCTCGTACTTGTCTATATCAAAGTCCAGCTCCGCCTTCTGTACGTCCAGCGGGAACTCGATGAGTACGGGACCGGGACGTCCGGCGCGCATCTGGTAGAATGCCTCCTTCAGCATCTCCGGCAGCTCCTCCGCCTTCATGACGCATCTGGAATACTTGCTCACGGTCTTGGTGATATCGGGCATATCCACGCACTGGAACGGCTCCTGATGGAGCTGGTCAGTGTTCGCCTGACCTACCACGCACAGCACCGGCATGGAGTCGATAAATGCTGTATAAAGTCCGGTGACGAAGTTCGTAGCGCCGGGACCTGCGGAGCAGATGGCGAGCGCTATCTCGTGCTTCGCTCTCTGATATCCGTCCGCCGCGTGCACGCATGCCTCCTCGTGGCGCATCGTAAAGTGCTCTATCGGAGCATGCTCCAGATACTTATATACCGGATTGATCGCCGCCCCAGGGATACCGAAAGCTGTCTTGATGCCCTCCTTGGTGATGATCTCCACGAGAGCCTGTGCTGCTGTCATTTTCATCTTAATTCGCCTCCTTAGTCGATAAGTCCTGCTTTGATATAGATCCTTCTGAGTTCTTCCTTCTGACTGTCCTTCAGCTGCTGAAGCGGGCTTCTGACATATCCGCCCTTGTAGCCCATCAAATCACAGCCGTATTTCAGACCGGCGATGCCGTATGTGCCTGTGACGGCTGCATTGACCGGAAATACTCTCTGATACAGATCTCTTGCACCTGCCCAGTCTCCCGCGTCAAAGAGCTCCTGTATCCTCACGCACTCGTCGGGGCAGCAGTTCGCCAGAGCGTGCACGCCTGCCTTTACTCCAAGAGCAAGTGCGGGATACCATGCGCCTGCCGTGCCGACCATCACGTTGAAGTCATCGGCGGATACCCGCACAAATGTCGCCAGCTGAGGCACATTGCCGGAACTGTCCTTCATGCCTATGATATTGGGATGCTCGGAGAGCCTTGCTACCGCGTCAGCGTTCATGTTGGTGCGTGCGAATTTAGGCACGTTGTAGAGCAGTATCGGGATATCGACATGATCCGCGACCTGCGTGAAGTAGTCTACCAGCGCGGGAGTGGTCATCTCCGACTGGAAAAATCCCGGCGTGAGTATCAGCGCCGACTGCGCTCCGAGCGATGCCGCCTTGTTGGTCAGGCGTATCGTCTCTCTGATGGATTCCAGTCCGGTGCCGACCATCACGTGCTTGCCCTTGGCTGCGCCGGATACGGTGAGCCTTATCAGCTCCAGTTTCTCGTCCTCGCTCAGAAACGGAGTCTCGCTGTTGGAGCCGAGCGTGAGATATCCCGCCAGCCCTGTCGTATTCCATCTGTCGATGTTGCAGGCGTACGCGTTGTAGTCCACATCACCGTTCTCCTTGAACGGTGTGACCATCGGCGGCAGGACGCCATTTAGCTGTAATTTGCTCATAGTGCAGTATCTCCTCCTTGAATAAAAATCGGTATCGGTTCGGGTGCCGGAGCACCCAAACCGGTGGTTACTGATAATATCTGCTGCATCAGACGATGATGCTGACGATGATAGCGCAGACTATACCTGACAGAGTCATGATAACATTCTGGCCTACACAGAGTGTCTTCAGGGTAGTCTTGGCATCATATCCCATAAATTCGGAGAATACCCAGAAGAAGCTGTTGTTCACGTGAGAGCCGAGGCAGGAGCCGGCGCTGATGGAAAGAAACGCGTCCAGCGGAGTGAGCAGACCCGCCTCACACATCGGGACTGCAAGACCGGCTGCCAGCAGAGAAGCTACACTGGCAGAGCCCTGTGCGAACTTCGAAAAGCCGGTGATGAGGCACGGAATGAGGATGACCGGTATCGGAGAGGCCATAAGGATCTCTGCGATAGTGTCGCCTACACCCGTTGCGCTGACGATCTTGGCCAGTGCGCCGCCTGCGGCGGTGATGAACACGATAGGCCCTGCGACCTTGAGAGAGTCGGTCATGGGCAGCCAGCGCTCCTTCTCGGAGAGAAATTTACCGAGGCAGATAACAGAGGATGCAACACCGATACCCATCGCGATGTTTTTGTTGCCGAGGAAGCCGATGAAAGCCTTGGCTGCATGCTCCTCGGGCAGCACCAGACCTGCGACGCTGTCGAGAAGGATCAGTGCGATGGGCAGGAGGATCGGTATGATCGCGCGCCCGAAGGACGGCATCTCGGACTCCGGGATATCTGCCTGAGCGGCCTTTTCCTTTTCACTCTCGAGCTGTGTGAACCAGCTGTCGGGCTTGCGGCTGAGATAGAGCTTAGCCCAGAGACAGCAGCAGATGGTGATGACAAGTGCACAGGGGAGACCCCAGATGATGGAGGTTCCTATATCGAGTCCGAGTACCGCACATACGGCAAGGGGGTGAGGGCGTCGGCGCGACATAGGCATTGGTGGAAAGCAATGAGCAGGCTGTGACCGTGCCCAGTACACAGGCGTTCTGATTGCTCTTTTTTGCAACTGACTTAGTCAGCGGGCTGAGAAGCACCATCGCCACATCCGAGAAAACCGGGATAGCGACGAGATATCCTGTGGCAGCCAGTGCCAAGATCGAGTTCTCCTTGCCTGCAACCTTGAGCATGCTGGTTGCGATGCGCTGGCAGGCGTTGGATTTTTCCAGATAGGTACCGAGTATAGTGCCGAAGATAACAAGCAGTCCGATGCTCTTGCAGGTATTGGCAAAGCCGCTGACGGTAGTGTCGATGGCGTTGCCGGCGCCGAGTCCGCAGCCGATGCCTATGCCTACGGCGGCTATCAGCATACAGTTAAATGCTCCAAGCTTTGTCTTCATCATGAGCAGAAGCATGATGGCAAGACCTATCAGAAAGACAACAAGGTTTGTCATAGTTTCCCCTTTCTGTTAATACAGCCACGCACAGCCGGTATTGACGTTATTGACTCCGCTGCGGTATGCGCTGAGCAGACCGTGTGCCGGGTGATTTTGTACAGGTGTGACGTGACGCAGACGTTCTGCGAGCTCTTCATCGGAGATCTCGAGATGGATGGTGTGCTTGTCGATGTCGATTTCTATCATGTCACCGTTGCGCACCGCAGCGATAGGACCGCCGTCCCATGCCTCCGGAGAGACATGACCGATGCACGGACCGCGTGTGGCGCCTGAGTAGCGTCCGTCCGTGATCATCGCACAGCTCGTGTGCAGCCCCATACCTACCAGCATCGCGGCGGGTATGGACATCTCGCGCATACCGGGTCCGCCCTTGGGTCCCTCGTAGCGTATGACGAGTACATCTCCGGGCTGGATGGCTTTATGTGCCATAGCCTCACGCAGCTCATCCTCGGAATCGAAGCAGACAGCACGGCCGCGGTGATGGAACATCTCAGGCACGACACCGCTTTTTTTGACTATGCAGCCTCCCGGGGCGAGATTGCCGTGCAGTACCGCAAAGCACCCGTCGGGATAGAGCGGATCGTCAACGCTGTGGATGATTTCGGGATCGACCTTGCGGCAGAAGCGATCCAGAAATTCGCCTATCGTGCCGCCCGTGGCCATCCGTGCATCCCTGTTCAGAAAGCGCTCTATCGCCTTCATCGTCGCGCCGACTCCGCCGGCCTTGTAATAGTCGTAGATGTTGTACTTGGATGAGGGCTTGAACTTGGCGATGCAGGGGATGTCCCGCTGTATCTCGTCAAAGCGTGCCAGATCCATCGGTATCCCCATCACGCGTGCCAGCGCGCATATATGGAGCTGCGCATTGGTCGAGCCTCCTGTCGCCGCCACATGACGCAGACCGTTGATCAGGCTTTCTTCGGTGACGATATCGGAGAAGCGTGTGCCCTCCAGCGTCAGCGCTACGACGCGCTCACCTACGTCACGCGCCTGCTTGTACTTGGCTGAGGAGCAGTACAGCATCGTCGTGCTGTCGATGGGGCACAGACCGATGACCTCACTGAACACTCCCATCGTATTGGCAGTACCGTACATCGAGCAGGTACCGCATGAATAGCAGATATTCTCGCGATATCGGGTGAATGTCTCCTCGCTGATGGCGTCAACATTTCTCTGCCCGATGGACTCCTTGAGATCGGGAGTGACGTATGTGCCATCATCCGCCTCGTACGGGAGCATGCTGCCCGCCGTCAGGAACATACAGGGCTTGTTGAGAGATGCTGCCGCCATGAGCATGCCGGGTACGATCTTGTCACAGCTGCACAGAAAGACCATCCCGTCAAATGAATGTGCGTTGGCCATAGCCTCGATGCTGCCGGCGACCAGGTCGCGCGTCGGGAGGATGTAGTGCATACCCGTACCCTGCGCCATGCCGTCACACGGGGCGGGGACATTAAACTCCGCGGGGATACCTCCTGCTGCCCAGATGCCCTCCTTGACGAACCGAACTAGCTCACCGAAGGCTCTGTGTCCGGGATTGACGTCCGTATAGGAATTGGCGATGCCGATGACCGGCTTGTGCAGATCCTTGATACGGTATCCGCAGGAGTTCATGAGTCCGACATAGTACGCCTCCTGCGGATCGTCGGGGTTGCGGATTGATTTCCAATTATCCATATGTATTAACCTCACTTTGATGAAAGCTTCCGGAAGCTCCTCTTTGTTCGAATAGTAATACACACATATCTAAAAGAAAAGCAGAGAATAAGACACTTCATTTCAAGAAAAAACTTGAAGTAATATCAAAAATCTGATACGTTCTGCACAGAAAGCAAGTCAAAGGAGTGTTCAAAATGACGACGAGTCAGCAGATGTTTCTGCTCGCGGCACAGGAGCTTAATTTCACACGTGCCTCTGAGCGCGCTCATGTCACGCCGCAGTGCCTCAGCGACCATATAAAGCGGATCGAGGAGCAGTACGGAATGCCGCTCTTCTACAGGAAACCGCGCCTGCATCTCACGCCGGAGGGTGAGACGATGCTTCGCTACATCACGCGCATGCGCACCCTCGAAAATGATATGAAAAATGAACTGGCTGATGTCAGTGCCGGCACGCGCGGTGTGCTGCGTGTCGGTATGCCGACTACCCGCGGGGATATACTCATACCGACGGTCGTCAGTCAGTTTCGTGAGCGCTTTCCGAATGTGGATGTCGAGGTACGTTTGAACGACACAAGGACTCTGGAGGAGCTGCTTTTAGGCGGAGAGTTAGATTTGTTTCTGGGCATCAACGCAGGGCAGCACGCGCTCTTTGCGCGGGTAGGCCTCTTCACTGAGCCGTTGTTCCTCGTCATCCCCCGCAACATCATGCAGGCCAGATTCGGCGATCAGTACGGAGATATCCGCAGGGATTTTCTCAGATCAGGCGCAGATATGCACCTGCTGCAGGATGTGCCGTTCGTGCAGGGACACTACCGCAGTACGACGACGATTGCTTTTGAACAGACACTCATGCGGCAAAATGTCAGGTGTACGGCGCCTATCCATGTGAGCAACTTTGATCTGCATATCGCCTTCAACCGCATGGGGAGCTATGCCTCAGTCTGCTCCCGCGCTCATCTGTACAAGATCATGATGCAGGAGGATGACAATCTCGAGGTCTATACCATCCGGGGAGCACAGGAGCATCTTGAGGTGGAGCTCATATCGCACCGGGATGCGGATCCTCTTGTGTATCGGGCGGCATTTGCCAATATGCTGGCACAGTACGTCCGGGAGACCGACGAGGAGCTGCGCCGGTGGATCAAGAAACAGGGTATATTTTTCTGAAATGTTGATGTAAACTACATTTCAGTATTCCAGAATGTTGATTGAACCACATTTTTTCATTCTAAAATGTTGATAAGGTGCTTGAACGAGATATTTACCGCCGGAGGCGTTTTATGCTAAAAAGAAAAGCATCAGCTCTTATAAAAAAATGGCTTGATACGAAGAAGAGCAAATGTCTGGTTGTACAGGGAGCCAGACAAACTGGAAAGACATATACAGTCAGGCATTTCGCGCAGGAACACTGTGAGGAGCTTGTGGAGATCAATTTCAAGCAGCTGCCCTCGGCCAAGGATATATTTGAAGGTGATCTGACGGTTGAAAACATGGTCATGGCCATGCGCTTTCGATTTCCCGAAAAAAAGCTACTGCCCGGCAGGTGTCTGATCTTTCTGGACGAGATACAGGAGTGTCAGGAGGCTGTCACGTCGCTGAAATTCTGGGCACAGGATAACAGATATGATGTCATCGCATCGGGGTCGCTGCTGGGGATTGACTATAAAAGGGCTTCCTCGTATCCTGTCGGATATGTGGATTACCTGCAGATGCACGGAGTTGATTTTGAGGAATTTCTGTGGGGTATGGGGATATCCGGAGAAATGATAGCTGAACTCTGCAGGTATATGCATGAACAAAAGCCTGTACCCGCGGCGATCAACGCCAGGATGATGAGCTATTACAGACAATATATAGCTGTCGGAGGTATGCCGGAGGCGGTACAGAAGTACGTAGATACAGCGGACTTCAGAGAGGTCGATAGCGTACAGAGAAGCCTGCTGCAGGGATATCTCTACGATATAGCGCACTATGCGACGGCGGAGGAGAAGGTCAAGGCGGAGAAGTGCTATCTCTCGCTTGCGAGACAGCTGCTGGACAAGGAAAATCACAAATTCCAGTACAAGGAGGTCGAGCACGGAGGACGGGCACAAAAGTATCTGTCAAGCATCGAATGGCTGCTTCGCGCGGATATGCTGCATCTGTGCAGGCGGGTGACGGATGTCAGATTTGATCTGGATGACTATGTCAGAGATGATTTTTTCAGAGCGTATACCACGGATCTCTCACTGCTCATGGCGATGAAGGATTTTGCGCTGAAGCAGCATATCGTAGAAAATACACTTGAAAGAAATACAAAGGGCGGCATATATGAATGCGCTACGGCAGACGCGCTCTACAAAAAGGGATATCAGCTGTATTTCTATAAAAATGAAACAGCCAAAAGGGAGATAGACTTTATCATACAAAAGGACGGCGAGGTGATGCCCATCGAGGTCAAGAGCGGCAATCAGCGAGCCAATTCCATGAAGGCTCTCATGAAGGACAGCGGGGATATCTCCCGCGGGTATAAGTTCACAGACGGCAATATAGGCACGGACGAGGACGGGGTGGTCACACTGCCGCTTTATATGGCGGCGTTTGTATAAATGACAGATGTTTTGAGGAGGTGTTATTTTGTTACTCTCGGGGAAAAGTCTGAAACATGACTTCATCCGGTTTGCGACTGCTACTGTAGTCTCACAGATGGTATTTTCGCTTTATTCTATGGTGGACGGACTGATGGTAT